>DATABW010000170.1:0-10579 GCA_036259375.1 Woeseiaceae bacterium | reverse complement strand
ACTGCCGCTGCTGCGGCGCAACGAGGTGTCGAGAGTTGCCGGAAGCATTCGTATGGCCGGAGCCGGTCATCTACGGCGAGACAGAGAACCTGCCCATTATTCGCATCCGTCGCGGCCGCGGGTTCAGCTATCGCGACGGCGACGGCCACTCGATCAGCGATCGCGAGGCCCGGATCCGCTTCGATGCGCTCGCAATACCGCCTGCCTGGGAAGACGTCCGGATCGCGGCCGAGGGCAACCGGCACGTGCAGGCGATCGGGCGCGATGCCCGGAAGCGCAAGCAGTATCGCTATCATCCGTTGTGGATCGAGCAGAACAAGCTTCGGGACTTCGGCCGGCTGCCGGATTTCGCGGCGGCCCTGCCGAAGATCCGCCATTTCATCGATGCCCAGCTCCGCCGCCCGGTGCTGGACCGTGAACGCATGACCGGCCTTGCCCTGCGCCTGCTGGAGCAGACGCTGATCCGCGTCGGAAACGATGCTTACGTGGAATCCAACGGCAGCTACGGTCTCACGACGCTGACGGACAGGCAGGTAAAGGCCAACGGGAACTCAGTGACATTCCGGTTCATCGCCAAGGGCGGCAAGGAAACCCGGATCGACCTGCACGATCCGCGCGCCGCACGCGCCGTGAAGCGCTGCCACGAGCTTCCCGGCCATCGGCTGTTGCAGTACGTGGATGATGACGGCGCAGTCTGCCCGCTGACGTCCACGCAAATAAACGAGACGTTGCACGAACTGACCGGCTCGACCTTCAGCGCCAAAACCTTCCGCACCTGGGGCGGTACGGTCGACGCGTTCGGGCGGCTGGCCGGGCAGCCGCTGGCCGGATCGGAGGCGGAGCAGGTGCGCACACTCAACCAGCATCTGCGAGAAACGGCGAAGGTGCTCGGCAACACGCTTGCCGTCTGCCGAAAATACTATGTTCATCCGAAGATCATCGAAGGCTACCAGAACGGCTCGCTGGCAACGCAGCGGCCGAGTATCCGCGCGCGGCGCGGGCTCAGTGGCGTCGAAACCGCGGCGCTGCGGTTCCTGACGGGTTCGTAAGCGATGAGTTGATTCAGCGCCGGCTGGCGGCGATGCCTGTCAACTGCTCGAGCACCTTTTGCTTCTCTTCGGCCGAATGCCCTTCATAGTAGAAGTCGATGAGGCGCCGGGCGACATCGATCTTCAGCGAGGCTACGTATTCCGGAAGCTCCACGTTCGCTACATCGAACGCCAGCAGGACTTTGAAGAGGTGCTCGAGCTCCGGTTCGGGCAGGCCGCGGTCGCTTTCGACGCGTCGCCTGATAGCTGCGCAGATCCGATTTGAATACGTCGACAGGAGGTTGCCGGCGATTGCGCGATGCTCAGCCGCGCCGTCCAGTATGACCTCTTCAAGGAGCGCCAGGCCCTCCTCCAGCTGGGCCAGGCCGTCCGCGGATCGGAACGTCGACTCTGCCCGCGACAGGCGCTCGCGGGCGGCCATCAACTGTGCGGGCTCGCTCATGGCAGGTCAGGGTAAGGCCAGCATGCGCTCGGCGTAGGCCGGACCCGCCGCCGCATCTTCGTGTTTGAAGAACACGAACACGCGCTCGAAATCGGCGGATCGAGCCTTCCACGCCCGGAGGGCTTCATCGCTGTACGACTCGGCGCGCAGGCGCAGGTAGGCAAGCGTTCCGGTCTTCGGCAGCTCGGGCGCATCGGCGGTACCGTCGTTGTCGGCCGTTACCCACGCCGCCCCATGGTTCGCGAGGGCGGCAAAGGTTTTTTCGTCATGCCACGAGGCGTGCCGGAACTCGAAAGCTGCCGGTATAGTGCACGGCACGAGCTCTAGGAAAGCGTTCAGTTTGTCGATATCCGCGCGAAAATGCGGCGGTAATTGCAGCAGCACGACGCCGAGGAGCGGCCCGAGCCCCTCCAGCGTCTCGAAAAAGTACCCGGCCTCCTCGCTGCAATCGGCGAGTTGCCTGATGTGGGTAATACGGCGCGGCGCCTTCACGGCGAAACGGAAGTGGTCCGGTACCTGCGCCGCCCAGCCTTCGAGCACGCTCTGTCTCGGCATGCGATAGAAGGTGTTGTTGATCTCCACCGTGGGCAGCCGCTGGGCGTAGTAGGCGAGCATCCGGTTTGCCGGCAGCTTTTTGGGATAAAACGGGCCTTTCCACTCCTTGAACGAGAACCCGCTCGTGCCGCAGTAGAGCTTCACGATGAGTAGCCTTCGACGACGGCCGCCTTCTCGAGATACCGGCAGAACGCGTTGGCCAGCCGCATCTGCGCGGGCGTGCGGCAATCCGGCTCGAACAGTTCCGGGCTGCCGACCAGGATGCACAGGCCCTTCGCCCTCGACGTCGCGACGTTCAGGCGATTGGCGCTATACAGGAAGTCCATCCCGCGGGGCGCATCGCCGGACGATGACGTCGTCAACGAGACAATCACCACCGGTGCCTCCTGGCCCTGGAATTTGTCGACGGTGCCGACGCGGACGTCCGGCAGCTCGCCTGAAAGCGCCGTGACCTGTGCGTTGTACGGTGCGACGATCATCAGGTCCTTTGAGGTGAGCGGCCGTTCCACGCCCTCCTTGTCCCGCCACATCGCAGTGCCGCTCGTGAGATCCGTGGCAATTCTCGAGATCGCCCTCACTTCCTCGATCGAGCGCGCCTGCCGTCCCTCGTGCGCGACCGGCACGTAGGCCAATCCGGACGCGGGAAAACGCGTGCCGCCGAAGACGCCTTGCCGCTCCAGCCCCGGAAATGAGCTCAGGCGGTCTTCGTAGAAGACTTCGGCGGTGAACGCGCAAATATCCGGGTGCAGGCGCCGGGTCTGCTGCAGGAAAAGTCCCGCTTCCGTTGCAATCGTCTTCCGGTTACCGAGTAGATGTTCCAGCGCGGAAGCACCGGTACCCGGTGGATGGCTCGCCTGCTGCGGCTGCTCGAGCTGCTGCGGATCGCCGAGCAGGACCAGGCTCTGCGCGCCCCCCGCGACTGCGAGCACGTCCGCGAGCGACATCTGGCCCGCTTCGTCGATGAAGAGCACGTCCACACTTTCCGCAAAATCCGGTCGCGCCCAGAGCCACGAGGTGCCGCCGAGCAGCCGGTACTCGCCATGATCGAACAGCGCGTGGATGCGGCCATAGTCGCCGACCGCGTGCAGCGCCTCCGGCGACGTGTCTTTCGCCTTGCCCTTGTGCAGGCATTTGAAATCCTGAAGACCCTGCTCGCGCGCCCGCTCGATACAACCGCTGAGCAGGTTCCGGATGACTTCATGGCTCACCGCCGTCACGCCGACTTTCTTCCCGGCGCGGACCAGGTCCACGATCATGTGCGATCCCGTAAAGGTTTTGCCGGTGCCTGGCGGACCCTGGATCGGCAGCACGCCGTGATCGAGGTCGCGGCCCAAACGGCAGGCGGTGGCGATCTCGTCCGGCGGGACCGAGCCCATACCGACCAGGCCCGGCGAGTCCTCGATAAGCCGCGGGGGCCGCCGGAGGATCAGGTCGCGCGCGGCCCGGTACGGACCCGGTGCGTCAATGCCCTGATCGGCCACCCAGCGCCCGAGCGCGAGCAAAGCCGCAGGCTTGGACCCCGACGGCACGTTGCGTCGCACGAAGACGTGCGAGGGACGCGCGTCCGCCCATTTGCCGGCGTGCTGGAGATCGATCGTCCGCGCGGCGAGATCGAGGTCGTCAATCGCACCGATGCAGTCGCCGGCCGGCACGCAAACCTCGTCGCCGCGGCGGACGTCGTGATCCTGCGCCGGAAAGGCATAGCGGTGAACGGGCCGCCGCGACGTGCCGCCGACCGTTGCGACGAACGTCAGTTCCGCCAGCGCGGAACGCTCTTCGAGGTAGTCGTCCAATGCCAGGTCGCGGAGCCTGAAATACTCCCACCAGGCTGCTTTCTCCTCTCGCCGATGCCATTCCAGCAGGTGGGCGAGCAGCCAGCAGGCCTGCTCCTCCCCGGTACGTTCGCCCGGTTCCGATGACAGGCCTTCGAGGAGCCGATCCATGACCTCGCGGGTTTCGTCGGCCGTATCCGCGATCGCTTCGCTCGCGTCGCCGGATTTCGGCACCGGACGCGACAGCTCGATGCCGCGGCTCTCGACCCGGGCGCGCAAAGACTCGAGCCAGTCCCGAAGCTTGCCGGCCGAGACGCAGTCCTCGCGATTGTAGCGTTCGACCGCCGCCATACGCGGCGCCAGGTCCGCAACGTCACGCACCGGCTCCCTGAACTCGATCGCCCACTCGATCGCGCGCCGGCTCGCCGTCGCTTCGCGCATGTCCTGCTCGCGGCAGAAGCCGTAGAATTTCTCCAGCTCCTTGATCGAATAGCTCTCGACGCTGGCTTTCAAAGCGTGCTTCACGATCCTGTGCAGGTCGACGAAGAGCTCGGCGCGAAGCAGCACGTCGAGCTCGCTCCCGCGCGTTGCATAGCGTCCCGACAGGCGCTTCAAGGCGGTCGGCTCGTAGGCGCCGAAGTGATAGACGTGCATGTCGGGACGGTCCCGGTACGTCGCCAGAAAAAGATCGACGAGCCTCTCGAACGCTTCGCGTTCCTCGGTCGCCGTGGTGGCCCACAGCGGCACGTATTGGCCGCCTTCCGGTACATATCCGAACAGGTAATCGCGTCCGCCACCGGGGGCGAGCCGATCCCCTTCGAGATCGAGGAAGAGGTCATGGGCCGAGGGCGCGGGAAGCTGCGCGAGGCCGTGCTCCGCGTCGAAGGGCTCGAGGATTTCGAATTGCGGCGTTCCAAGCCGCCGCGCCTTGAGCTGCATTGCGGCCTGGTCGCGGACCCGCGTCAACGCCTCGCGCGAGCCTCGTGCCGGTTTCGGCACCTCGTCGAGATCGCCCAGCCCCGCGAGCGTCGAGACCTCGATACGCGCGAGCTCTTTCCTCTGCACGCGGCTGATTCCCGCCACGAATCCCAGGTGATCGTCGGCCCTTCGGCGCTCGTTGCACGGCTGCCACCAGGCACACACCTCGCAGAACATGACGGGCTCCGGGTAGCTCGGCAGACCGGGGCGTGCGAGCGCCGCCTCCAGACGGCGCTTGACCAGCCGGTAATACGCTGCGTAGTCGGCGATGCGATACGCCTCGGGAACGAAGGCATGCTGCGGCGCCACGACGTGAGCCTGCTCAGGCCATTTGCCCTGGAGCTCGGCCAGCAGCTCCGAATACACGCAAAGCTGCAGGATCGTCCCGGCGCGCGTGATCGTCGCGAGCTTCGCATCGATGACTTCGTACGACCAGTCGCCAAGCTCGCTTGGCGTATCGACCTGCCGCAGGAAGTCTGCCCGCCCGTGCCAGCGATCGTTGCCCAGCGATGCCTGGTAGATGAGCGGCGCCCCGGCGCGCATGGCCGCGTGCGTTCGCCCGAGAGCGCCCGCATCACTGCCGTCGGGGATCGTGACAATCTCGATACCCTCCGTCTCGCGCAGGTGGGCCAGGTAAGCGGCTTCATGCGCGAACCCGCGCTCGCGCAGGATTTCCGCGATCGGGTCGTGCCATTTCGGCTTTTTCGTGCGGCCTTCCGCGGCGGCGCGGCTGAGCTGGGTGAGATGCGGGCAGCTTAGATGATTCGCGAGATCCGTCGCGGAAAGATGCAGGCGCTGTTCGACGAGACGCATGGGGTGGAGTATCGCCGATCGCAGGACGGCGATAAAACGCGGGCGCTGGTCGATGCGCTATTGCGAGGCCAGTTCCGCGTCGTGTTTCAGCCGCATCACGCGGCCGCGGCTGACGTAAAGCAGGTCGCTGATCTTCAGCACCAGCGCGTTTTCGTACTTGTCGAGCTGGCCGTCCTGGTAGGCGATTTGCCAGAGCATGCCGACGATCTCGGCTTTCTCCTCTTCTGACAGGTTGTTGTGCAGCAACTGCGTGAACTCGTGCAGCGAAACGAGATCCTCGACCTCGCTTTTCGCGGTGTCGATCAGCTCGGCCGCCTCGTCCGGACCGAGGCCGAAATGGCTCCTGGCGATCTCCCGGAGATGATCGAGCTCGCTCTGCTCGAATACCTTGTCGGCCAGCGCCACGTCGAGCATCAGCACGGCCGTCGCCTTGCGGATCGCTTTCTGGCGCTCCTCCGGGTTGCCATCAGCCGAATCCGGGCTCGCCAACGAGCCTACGATCTGGTCGAAAATACGCTTGATCAAAGCACTTGCCTCACTAGCTGCGTGACAGCTTGGATACTGCCGGCGCCTGATCGTTCGATATCAGAATATCCACCAGCCGTCCTCGAGATCGTCCTGGCAGCGCCTGAGCTGCGCGCCCCACTCCTTCGCCCGGTAGTCGACGCGTCGCGCCGTTTTGATCAGCCATCCCTTGCTGCGGTAGCTCTTTCTTTTCCAGCCGGTATGCCCCTCGTGATAAGCGAGGTACTGGTTGTACGGATCCCACTTCGAGACGCCGAGCTGCTTTTGCGTCAGGTTGGTATACCAGCCGACGAAGTCGATCGCGTCGGTGAAATCGTCCCGCTGCGCGAACCGCCGGCCGGTCTGGTCCACGTACCAGTCCCACGTGCTCTCCAGTACCTGGGCATAGCCGTAGGCGTTCGATGGACGCGTCCAGGGGATGAAACCCAGCAGCTTGGTGCGTGGAGGCCGCGCATCGAACCGGAACGAGGATTCCTGCCGGATAATGGCCATCTGGACGTGGATCGGCGTGCCCCAGCGTTGCTCGGATTCCTTAGCGTCCTCGTACCAGCCGCGCTTTTCCTTGAAGATTGCGCACAGGTTCTCGATGTTTTGGGGAGGTGCAGTCGCGCAGGCCGCGCCGAGCAGGAGCCAAGAGCAACACAATAATGTAAAGAGACCACGATGCAGCCCGGCATGTCCGGAAATGCCGGCTGCAACGCGAGGACGTTGTCGCGTCATGTGGGGATGATAATGCATTCGCTGAGCCAGCTCAGATCGGGCATTCGGCGGGAGGCGCGAAAACGTGGCAACCTGCTGATTATGCGTTTAAAGTCCCCGCGCCCGATTGTCGCTCGACCGGACGGTTGCACCGTCTTCCCCTGCCTCGCCGACCGCCACCGACCGCCAACAAGTGCCGCTTCAACCGCGCCGCCTTCACGGTGAGGGAGGTGTACTGCCCTCGGGAAATATCGGCCTGGCTGCGTACGTCCGCGCAAGCGCCTCCGACAGCTGCGCGTGATGCTCGCAACACGCGAGCTGGAAAAAATGGTTGACATGGCCGCGTGTTTACCGTGAACATCAGGCCCATGCTGAAGTTTGGACCCATCGTGAAGATTCTCGACACCGACGCCCCGTCGCCGGTCGGGCTCGCGTCGGGCCTCGTACTCGTACTCGTACTTATTAGCCGACATAGGTGCGGAACGGCGACTTAGGCCCAGACTTCAGCGAAACCTAAGACTCCGAACCCCGCACCGGGCAACCAGTGCGGGGTTTCTGCTTTCTGGGGGACGCGAAAGATGTCCGGGCCATCGCCGTTCTGCGATGGAGAGCAAGAATCGTGGAAAGCGACGCCATAAAGTCCGGACCCTCACGCGCCCCCGCACGCGCCATGCTGCGCGCCACGGGGCTCGACGACGCGGCTATCGCGAAGCCGCTTATCGCTGTGGTGCACAGCTGGTCCGACGTTTCGCCCTGCAACCTCAACCTGCGCGACCTCGCGCAGGACGTGCGGGCCGGCATTATTGCCGCGGGCGGCACGCCGATCGAGTTCAATACCATCGCCGTGACGGACGGCATCGCGATGGGCACGTCGGGGATGCGCGCCTCGCTCGCTTCGAGGGAGCTGATCGCCGATTCGATCGAGCTCGCGGTGCGCGGTCACTGCCTCGACGGTCTCGTCGTGCTGTGCGGCTGCGACAAGACCATTCCCGCCGCCGCGATGGCGCTGGCGCGACTCGATCTCCCGGGCCTGATGCTGTACGGGGGCAGCATCCTGCCCGGCTGCCACAAAGACCGGAACACGACGATCCAGGACGTCTTCGAAGCGGTCGGCGCGCACGCCGCGGGCCGCATGGACGAAGCCGAGCTAACCGCGATCGAAAAAACGGCCTGCCCCGGCGCCGGCGCCTGCGGCGGCCAGTTCACCGCCAATACGATGGCGCTGGCGACGACGTTCCTCGGCCTCGCACCCATGGGCCTGAACGACATACCCGCGCCCGATCCCGCCAAGCGCGAAGCGGCGCGTACCTGCGGCCGGCACGTCATGCGGCTGGTGCGCGAGCAGCGAAGCGCGCGGCATTTCGTCACCGCCGAATCGATCCGCAATGCCGCTGTCGCGGTGACCGCGACAGCGGGCTCGACCAACGCGATCCTTCATCTGCTGGCGATCGCACGCGAAGCCGGCGTCCGGTTCGCGCTCGACGAGTTCGACGCGATCAGCCGCAGGACTCCGGTTATTGCGGACCTCAAGCCGGGCGGCCGCTACATGGCGCCCGACATGTACCTGGCCGGCGGCTCGCGGCTGCTGGGAGCACGCCTTCGGGAGGCCGGGTTGCTGCGGGAGGCCGAAACGGTCAGTGGCGACTCGCTGTACACGGAGATCGGCCGCGCGCAGGAACGCGAAGGCCAGCAGGTGATTCTCTCTACCTCCGCACCGCTCAAGGCGCGCGGCGGCTTCGGCATCCTGTACGGCAACCTCGCGCCGGAAGGCTGCGTTGTGAAGCTTGCCGGCCACAGTGCGCTGCGCTTCGAAGGCACGGCGCGCGTGTTCGATTCCGAAGAGGACTGCTTTGCCGCCGCGCAGGAGCGGAAGATCGCTGCCGGCGACGTGGTGGTGATCCGCGGCGAAGGCCCGGTCGGCGGCCCCGGCATGCGCGAGATGCTGGCCGTGACGGCCGCCCTCATTGGCCAGGGCCTCGGCGCCGACATCGCACTGATCACCGATGGCCGCTTCTCCGGCGCGACCCACGGCTTCATGGTCGGCCACATATGCCCCGAAGCCGCGCTCGGCGGGCCGATCGGCAAGCTTCGCGACGGCGACCGCATCGTGATCGATGTCGAAGCGCGCACGCTGTCGACCGACGCCGATCTCGGGGCGCGCACGAGCGCATGGCGCTCGCCCCGCGCCGCGGAAACGCGAGGTGCCCTGGCAAAGTTCGCCTCGAGCGTGAGCTCGGCTTCGACCGGCGCCTGCACCGCGTTTCCGATACCGCGCGCTGCTTCCCTTTCCCACCAGGGAATAAAGGAAGGGCGCGTGCCGTCGTCCAGGAGCGAGATCCTGTGGACTCCCCGTTTACCCATTCCCCAACCCTGATCCCGGAGCAATTAATGAAAAGCTATTCCGCCGCCGATGCCAATCCCGCTGCCCTGAAAGACAAGACGATCGTGGTCTACGGCTACGGCAGCCAGGGCCGGGCGCACGCACGCAACCTGCACGACGCCGGCTATAAGGTCGTGGTCGCCGCGCGTCCCGGTGCGAGCTTCGAGCAGGCGACCCGCGACGGCCTCGCAGTCGACTTGCCGAACCGCGCCATACCAACGGCCGACCTGATCGCCCTCCTGACGCCGGACATGGCTCAGGCAGAGCTGTACCGCGACGTCATCGCGCCCCATGCGCGGCAGGGCGCGGCGCTGCTGTTCGCGCACGGCTTCAACGTGCATTTCGGGCAGATCGAGGTGCGTGCCGACCTGGATGTGATCCTGGTCGCCCCCAAAGGCCCGGGCGCGCTCGTACGGCGCCAGTACGAGCAAGGCCGCGGCGTTCCGTGCCTGATGGCCGTCCAGCAGGACGCCACCGGAACGGCGAAGGAGCTTGCGCTGGCGTACGCGCACGGCATCGGCGGCACCCGCGGCGGCGTCATCGAAACCTCTTTCGGCGAGGAGACCGAAACCGACCTGTTCGGCGAGCAGGCGGTGCTCTGCGGCGGCGCCACCGAGCTGGTGCTGATGGGCTTCGAAACGCTGGTCGAGGCCGGTTACCAGCCGGAGGTCGCCTATTTTGAATGCCTGCACGAGCTGAAACTGATCGTCGACCTGCTGCACGAAGGCGGGCTCGCGAAGATGCACCGCTTCATCTCCGAGACAGCACAGTACGGCGATCTCACCCGTGGTCCGCGCGTGGTGGACGAACACACTCGCAAGCAGATGCGCGCAATCCTGCGCGAAATCCAGGACGGCCAGTTCGCGCGCGAGTGGGTGGCAGAGCACCGGAGCGGACGCGAGCGTTACCAGTCGCTCAAGCAGCGCGACATCGAACATCCGATCGAAACCGTCGGCCAGCGCCTGCGTGCCTCGATGACCTGGCTGGAGGAGAGCGAGACGCCTGAAGCCGCCGCACCCGAATCGGCGCGGGCAAAGGCCATCGCGGGATGAGCTGCCCTGGACGTCTTTCCTGCTCCTCTCCCTGCGCCGTCAGGCGAGAGAGCTGAAGCGAACGCAGCACGCGAACAACCCCAGCGGGTCAAGGAACTCCACCGTATGTCGTCCATCGCCGAACACGCCACCCACCCCCCTGCCGAACGGCCGAGTGCACCGGCGAAAGCCCTGCGAGGCGCCGACGCGCTGCTGTACGCGCTCGAGGCCGAAGGCGTGGACCTGATCTTCGGGTACCCGGGCGGGGCGATCATGCCGGTTTACGACGCGCTCGTGGACTCGGGCATCCGCCACATCCTGGTGCGGCACGAGCA
>DATABW010000169.1:0-4715 GCA_036259375.1 Woeseiaceae bacterium | reverse complement strand
CCCTTCCTTCGTCTCTGCCTGTCCCGACGTCAGCGCGACGACGTAGTCGCCTTCGCCGATCAGCCGGTGAACCGTCGTTGCGATCCCGCTTTTGAGCTTTCCGAACAGCGGTCCCAGTAGCCTGTTCATCAGGTCGTCCTTGCCGCGAAACGTGCCGGACAAGCCTGTCGACCCGATATTGGTCCAGGTGATGTCGTCGGCAATCAGCGCAAACGAAGTGTCCAGATCGCCTCGATTGGCGGCTTCGTAGAACGATTCGACGATCTTCTTGTTCTCCGTCACTCCCATGTGTAGCCCTCCCCGTTCACCTCACTATCCCGTTCCACCCCGGGTCAATATCCTGTCGAGGTGGTCGGCAAATTTCTTCCTGTCGCCCTGGTTCAACGCCGGCGGGCCGCCCGTATCGACGCCGCTGGCTCGCATCGTATCGAGGAAATCCCGCATGTTCAGCCGCGCCCGCACGTTCTCGCTCGTAAAAAGCTCGCCGCGCGGACTGAGAGCCTGGCCGCCTTTCTCTATCACGGAAGCGGCCAGGGGAATGTCGTTGGTAACGACGAGATCGCCCACGGCCACCCGCTCGGCGATCGCGTCATCGGCAACATCGAAGCCGGAAGCCACCTGGACCATTTTGATGAGGGGGGAGGATGGCACCCGCACCGGCCGGTTGGCGACCAGCGTCAGCGACACCTGCACGCGCTGCGCTGCTTTGAAGAGAATTTCGCGGATCACCACGGGACAGGCGTCGGCGTCTACCCAGATCTTCATGCCGACTTTGTCAGCCTCGAACTCGGGGGAACGCCATCTCGCTCGAGCAAGCGTTCCGTAGCGGCAGGTCGAGCACCCAGACCATCCCCGCGGGCGCGGGCGCCGTATCCGTTCCCAGGCGAAACCCGAGACGCCCGGGAATGGCGGCGCTGGCCGAGTTGCGTGGATCGCAATGGATTTCGACGCGGTTCATTCCCGGCAGGGCGGTGGCAACGTCCAGCATTGCCTGCGCCGCCTCGGTGGCGAGCCCCCTGCCGGTGAAGTCGCTGCGCAGCCAATAGCCGATCTCCGCCCGGTCTGCCGACGCGAGCTCCACTCGCCCGTCCGTCGATCGGGGGAACAGGTCGACCTCGCCGAGGATCTCCTCCTCACCCGGTGAAAGCATCGCATAACGCCAGGAGCGGGCTGCCTCGAAATCCTCGGCGAAGCCTGCGAGTCGAAGCTCGAGCTGGTAGAGCGGTGCCGGCGTGGCGACATGGTCGGGTATCCAGCCGCCGAGGTGATCCACGTTCGCTTCGAGCACCGGCAACAGTCGCGCCGCATCGGATTGCCGCCAGGAGCGGAGGTGCAGGCGCCCGGTATGGATCTCGTCGGGAACGGACGTCAGGTTCATTCGCTCACGCCCGTACTGTTGACGATGCCGTAAACGGCCACGCTATGGAACACGCCGTCCTTCAGGAATTCATCCACGAGTTCCCCTTCGCGTTGCATACCCGCCTTCACCATCACGCGGGCTGATGCCGGGTTGCCTGTCATGTGCTGCGCCGTGATCTTGTGAAGTCCCAGTTCCTCGAACCCATAACGGATCACCGCGACGGCCGCCTCGGTGGCATAGCCCCTGCCCCAGTACGGCACGCCGATCCAGTAACCGAGCGCCGCGCGCCGATGCGGCGCCGCGACGCGCAGGGAAATCGATCCGGCGAGCGCGCCGCCGTCAAGCAAGGTGATCGCGAAAGCGATCTGCTCCCGCGATTCGAGCCGGGCATCCAGCGACGCAATCCACTGCTCGGCCATGCCGTCTTCGTACGGATGCGGCACATGCTCGGTGGTCGCGTAAATTTCCCTGGCGCCTGCAAGCTCCTGCACACGCGGCGCATCCTCCATGCGGAACGGCCTGAGGAGCAGCCTTTCCGTCCTGATGATTGGTGGGCCTCCCACACCTGGTCCCGGTTTCGAAAGCAAGAAGCGGAGTGATCCGATCGAGGCGACATCATACCCTGCTCCGGCCCGTTTACCGGCCCAGGAGGACGCTATGGCCCGATTTCGAATTTCCGGTATCCCGAACGCCCTGGCAGCCGAGGTCCGCCAGACGCTGCGCGCGCCCGCGTACGGTCATCCGGCCAGCCGCGAGCCGGCCACAGGCTACGGCCCATGCCGCCACTGCCTGCGCAGCTTTGCGATTGGCCGGGAGGACCGGATCCTCTTTACCTACCAGCCCTTCGTCGAGCCCGGCAGCCTGCCGGCCCCGGGGCCGGTCTTCATCCACGCGGAGGATTGCGAGCATTACGTCGGATCCACGTTGCCGTCCGACTTCCGCACGCTGCCGCTGGTGTTCGAGGCGTACCGGAACGGCGGCTGGCAGGCGGCGCAGGAACGCATCGGCACGGGGGCTTCCGACGAGCGCCTGGAAGCGCTTTTCGACCGCACGGGCGCGGACTACGTCCACATCCGGAACGCCGAGGCGGGTTGCTTCATGGCGAGGGCGGAACGGCTTGCACCGGTGCCTGCGCGGCGCTAGTGTTTCCCCGGTCCACCGGAGGCACGACATGCGAACCATGCAGCAGTGGCTGGACGAGTACGGCGAGAGTCACCGGCATCCCACGAACAAGAGCATCCACTGGATCTGCGTCCCCGCGATCCTGTTCAGCGTGCTCGGGTTGTTATGGCTGGTACCGGTGCCGCAAAATGCGGCGGCCTTCGGCGCATGGCTGAACTGGGCGACACTGATCGTGGCGCTCGCCGTGATTTACTACCTCGTGCTGTCTCCCTCGCTTGCCCTCGGCATGGCGGTCATTACGCTGGCGATGTTTGCCCTGATCCATTGGCTCGCGACGGCGGCGGCATTCCCGCTGTGGATGCTTTTCACCGGCATCTTCGTTGTCGCCTGGATCGGCCAGTTCATAGGCCACGAGATCGAAGGGCGGAAGCCGTCGTTCTTCAAGGATGTGCAATTCCTGCTGATCGGGCCGGCGTGGCTGCTCGCCGATCTGTACCGGCACCTCGGCATCAGCGAAACGTCGTCGGGAACCGAACGCCCGACGGGCTAGACGAATCCTGCAGGAGCAAAGGAGATGCTCGCACGCCGTTTACGAATCAACCTCCTGTCACTGACGGTGCTGCTGTCGCTGGCAGCCTGCGCCAACCTTTCGCCGCGCGATCCGTTATTCATCGACGTGGCCGGTATCGAACAGGTGCCTGGAGAAGGCATGGAGGTCAACCTGGCCGTGCGCATCCGCGTCCAGAACCCGAATGACGAGGCGGTCGAGTACGACGGCGTCGCATTGGCGCTGGACGTCAACGGCCGCACGCTCGCTTCCGGCGTCAGTGACGATCTCGGCGTCGTGCCTCGCTACGGCCAGAAGGTCTTCACGATTCCCGTAACGATTTCCGCGTTCGACGTGGCGCGCCAGGTATTCGGCGTCATGAACGCCGACGATCCCAACGAGGTCCGGTATCGCGTGCGCGGCAAGCTGGAAGGCGGATTGTTCGGGACGCGGCGCTTCGACGACCAGGGCATGTTCAGGCTCGCACCGCCCGCGGGTTCCCGGCGAGAGTGAAGGGCCTATTCGCCTTCCGGCCAGCCGCTTTGTCCCCCGCCCGGTTCCTGAGAGCCGGCGCCATGTTCGCGGGCCACGAGCGGCAGGCGCACGGTGAACTGGCTTCCTTTGCCATCGCCTTCGCTGCGGACCTGGACGCTCCCCCCGTGCAGGGTCACCAGGCGCTTGACGAGGCTCAGCCCGATCCCGAGACCGCCTTTCGAAAGCCCCCGTGACGTTTCCACCTGCGTGAACAGCTTGAAGATGCGCGGCAGCAATTCCGGGGGGATGCCGATGCCGGTGTCCTCGACGTGCACGACGGCTTCCTTGCCCTCCGTCGTGCCCTTGACCCAGATCTTGCCGCCCTCCGGCGTGTACTTCGCGGCATTGTTGAGCAGGTTCACGAATACCTGCTCCAGCCGCACAGGATCCGCTTCGACGTAAACGGGCGAGGAAGCCAATATTCGCTCCAGATCGTGGCCCCGCTCCCTGATGAGGGGGCGGGTACTCTCGACCGCGCGCTCTACGATCTCCTGGAGTTTGACCACCTGCTTCTTGAGCTCGACCTTGCCGGCCCCGATGCGCGAGAGGTCCATCAGGTCGTCGACCAGCCGCCGCAGGTTCTCGACCTGCCGGTTGATGATCCTGAGCGGGACGTCCAGGTCAGGCGATTCGGGCGCCGTCAGCCGGATGATCTCGGCGGCATCGGTCAGGGCCGCGAGCGGGTTGCGCAGCTCGTGCGACAGGGTGGACAGGAAAATGTCCTTCCGGCGGTTGCTGGCCGCCGCGGCGTCAGCCTGGTTCCTCAGGGATTCCAGCTGCTCCTTGATATCGGTCCGGTTTCGCAGGATTTTCCCGAAGCCGATCAGCTCGCCGCGCGCGTCGCAAAGGGGAAGCAGCACCCCCATGGCCCAGAAGCGGGAGCCGTTGGCGCGCTCCATCCATCGGTCGTCCTGGGCGGCGCTGCCCTTGCTGGCAACGGCGATCTCGTGCTCGGGCATGCCGGCCGCGACCTGCTCCTCCGTAAACGTCCGGGAACTGTGCTGGCCTACGATCTCGCTCGCGGGAATGCCGAAGATGCGCTCGGCTCCCGGGCTCCACCACGTCACCCGCCCCTCCAGGTCCAGGAACATGATGGCGTGTTCATCCGACTGCTCCGCCAGGAGGCGCAGGAGTCGCTCGAGATCTCGCGGT
>DATABW010000168.1:0-4187 GCA_036259375.1 Woeseiaceae bacterium | reverse complement strand
GCTGCTCGGCGGCGCCGAGCCGGAGGAGATCTCCGCCGACGAAATGGGCGTCGCGCACGCGTTCAAGCCCGCTGCCGAATACGGGATCGAGCACCGCCGGGTGCCGCGGATCGACAAAGTCGACCGGGCGCCGACCGCACGGGCCCGCTGCCGCTGCTGCCGCGAACTCATCGCCAAGGGCTCCTGGCGCATCGGCCTGGTCTTCTTCGAGGAGTACCGCTTCGAGCCCTCCGGCTTCATCCATGCGGGCTGTGCGAAGGAGTACTTCGGCACGACGGACGTCATGGACCGTGTCCGTCACTTCAACCCGGGACTCGAATCCGGCGAGCTGGCCCAGGTCGAATCTGCTCTCGGGGCGCCGCCGGACATCGCATGAGCGAGCTCGTCGACGGACGCAGGGCTTCAACTTGTCTCGTCGGTGCCATCAGCCGGCCGCACGACCATGTAAGGGGACGGCGCCTTTTGCCCTGCCGCAACCGGGCGCGGCGGCCGATAGTCGTTCGCCGGCACGGTGCGCAGATAGGCGACGATCGCGCGCGCGTCTCCATCGGTCAATGACGCGTAGTTCGGCCACGGCATCACCGGCGCCAGTGTGCGGCCGTCGGGCCGCTGCCCGGCGCGAATCGCCGCTATGATTTCCTCATCGCTCCATGCGCCGATGCCATTTTCCCGGTGTGACGTCAGGTTCGACGGGTAAACGATTCCGTCGGGTCCGCCGAACCCGATGCTCGAGCCGGCAAGATAGCGATCGGGGTCCGGCTTGCCGACCAGGTAGCCGTCGGTGTGGCAACCGATACAATCCATGATGGTCACCAGGTACTTGCCGCGCGCGACCGCATCGGAATCGTCGGCGCGGCCCGACAGCGGCCACGCCGCAGCGAGAGCCCCAAGTGCCGCCAGCACCCCCACTGTAGTTTTTCGCATATGGTGAGGGCCTCCGCGACCCGGGGATAAGGCGGCAATGCGTCCGCCGGACGCAATAATCTGCATCCGACCATCGCCAAAGGCAAGGGGTACTGTAGCGGAGTTACAGCGTCCCGCTCGAATGGATGCGAGGTGCGCCGCGAAATGTTTGCTCAGAAGCGGGCACGCGCGGTAAACGTCGCGTAGCGCCCCATTACTCCCGAGAAGTAAGTCGTTTCGCCGAAAGCACTCGCAGCCGCCGGATAGGGCATCTCCCGGTCCAGCAGGTTCTCGATCGCCAGCTGCAGCTCGACGTTGTCGTTCAGCGCGTAGAGAACGCTCGTGTCCATGACGAACCAGCTGCCGACGCCCGGAACGGTGCGGGAGAACTCATCGTCCGCGTTGTTGAAGACCGCACCGTCGAGCCAGCGGAACTGATTGAAGAGCGTCCAGTCGCCCATAGACCAGTTCGCGGTCGCGGTCACACGGTGCTTGGAGCGGCCGATCTGGCCATCGAGGCGCACGGTGTTGCCCGATCCGGGTGTTTCGAGTTGCTCGTCCGTGTACAGGTGATTGAGCGACACACCGAGCTCGCCGTAGTTGCCCAGACTGGTCAGGTACGATACGGCTGTCTGCAAGGCCTTGAACTCGACGAGTCCGACATTGACGAAGCCGGTTTGCAAGCTGGCAATCTGCCCGGCAGCATCTCGCGTGAATAACTCGCAAGCCGGTTCCGCCGGGAAAGCGGAGCTGTCGTAACAAGCGGTGAGAATGTCCGTGGCGGTCAGGTTCTCGATCGCGTTCGCGATCTCGATGTCGAACCAGTCGACCGACATCGTGAAGTTCTCCAGGAAACGCGGGCGAAGCACGACACCGAAGGTGGACGACTCCGCGATTTCGCTGTCGAGCTCGGGATTGCCGGACAGCGTCGCTTCCTGGGAGGCATTGACGATGAAAGACTGGAAGGGCTGCCCGATGCCGTCGGCGGCGCAGTTGGCGGCGCGAGTCGCCGGCACGTTCCCCTGGTCGATGAAGCGCTCGTCGCAGGGATCGTTCGCAAATACGAAAATCGTGGATTCGGGCGTGAACAGCTCGGTGATCGACGGTGCCCGGATGGATTCGGTGAGGTTACCCCGGAATTCGACGTCTTCGATCGGGCGATAGCGCAAGCCGGCCGTCCACGTCGTGTCCTGGCCGGCCACGGAATTGTCCACGAACCGCAGCGCGCCTTCGAATTCGAGGCTGTCCACCAACGGCAGGGGAGCATCGCCTCCCAACAGCGGTACGACGGTTTCCACGTAGAACTCCGTGGTATCGAATTCGCCGTCGATGGCGACCAGCGGGTTTCGCGTAAACCCGTTCTCGCCCAGATCGTTCGGGTCGAATGCGGCCGATTCTTCGCGGTAGAGAAAGCCGGTGGCGGCTGCCACCGCGCCCGCCGGCAGCTCGACCAGGTCACCGCTGATATTGCCGCTGAAGACGCGTTGCGTAATCGTGACCTCGTCGCGCACCAGCTCCGACACGTAATCGACCGCTTCCGGAGTGGGGGTGCCCACGACGTTCAGCGGCACGCAGCCACCGGACGGATCCGCGCAGGCCGGATTGCCCTGCGAATCGGTCACGACCTGGATCGCCTGCTCGAATCGCGTTTGCACGATGTCGAGCGACGAATCTTCGGCCTGGGTCCTGCCGTAGGTGACGTAAACGTCCCAGAAGTATTCGCGGCCGCCGAGCTCCAGGTCGCCTTCGACCCCGAGCACACCCCGGAGCAGGTCCCGTTCCGTGAAATTGGGAAAATCGCCGACGACGCCGATCAGTGGACCGCCGCGCCAGAAGCCGACGGCATCCGGGACGCCGTCGCCGTCGGTATCGATGGTCGGATCGGCTACACCGTCGCCGTTCGTATCATGGAATACGTCCAGTGCCGCGCCGATCGCGTTGCGCGTCGCGTCGGTGAGGAACGGATTGTCGATCAGTACCGGGATTGGCCCGGAATTGACATTGCCGTAGCCGTCCGCCGGCAGGCCGCCGAACGCCGAGGAGTTGAAGAAGGGCTGGTTGACGACCTCCGTCGCTTTGGTCCTGGAGAACCAGCCTTCGGCCTTGACGGACAGCGAATCGGTCAGGGCGTAAGTCAGGAAAGCCGTGGCGTTGTAGCGTTCGACGTCGTTGTACAGTTGCGTGAAATCCGACAGGCTCAACCCGTCGCCGCCATCCTGGAAAATGACGGAGCCGGTGCCGCCGCCCGGTACGAATGGAAGCAGGTTGCCGTCAGCATCGAACTGGGTGATCGGCGAATCGGGATCGTTGACATCCAGCGGCACACCGTTGCCGAAGATGTTGAAAGCGAACTGGTCGCCGAACAGCAGGGGAAACGGACGCACATTGTCGACTGCGACCTTGAGATCGTCGAAGACATCGAGCGCAAATGGCGAGTCCGGGTCGGCGGGCACTTCGAACCCGACGCCGGTAGCGGTGCCGGGCCGATCCGTTTTCCGGAGGCCGTCCGCCTTGGAGTATTGCGTCGACAGGGTGATGTTGCCGCGCTCCTCGTCGAAGTTGCCGCCCCACGTCGCGCCCGCTCGTGCGCGGTTTCCATCCGAGAACTCGGGTGATGTGCCGGCGGCCCCGAAGATCTCGAGACCTTCGAAATCGTCTCTCAGGATGACGTTCACCGTGCCGGCAACTGCGTCGGAGCCGTAAATCGGTGCGCCGCCGATCGCCACGATCTCCACGCGCTCCACGAGGTTCTCGGGGATCATGTTCAGGTCCACCGACAGGCCGCCGATGCTGGTCGGAGACACGCCTGCCGGGAATCGCTGCCCGTTGACCAGCGTCAGGGTGCGCTGTTGCCCGAGTCCGAGATAATCGACGTAGTTCTGGCCGATGCTGTCCGGATCCTGGCCGTCGACGGGAGACACCAGAGGGACGGTAAAGCCGGCCTGTTCGTTTAGCGCACTGGCGAGGTCGACGCCCCCGCCCAGTTCCAGTTGCTCGCGGTCGAGAACGACGGCGGGCTGTAAGGTTTCGAAACCGGTGCGGCGTATCCGGGAGCCGGTGATGACGATTTCTTCCAGCTCCTCCCGGTCCGCGGCGTCGGCGGTCTGTTGCGCGAATGTGACACCGGGCGCCGACAGGGCAATTGCACCGGCCGCCAAACTGAGCCCGGAACTTACCGCGAACGACAGGGATACGAGGCGGCTGTTTCTTCTGTTTTTCATGAC
Organism: Woeseiaceae bacterium; assembly: GCA_036259375.1. Lineage (GTDB taxonomy): Bacteria > Pseudomonadota > Gammaproteobacteria > Steroidobacterales > Woeseiaceae > IDS-8. Next base: position 60 of record DATABW010000168.1, on the reverse strand, counting down.
TTTTTACCCCCCGACGAACGCAGGTGGATCTTCTCGACAGTAAGATCGGTCCCCGGCTTC
>DATABW010000167.1:0-1541 GCA_036259375.1 Woeseiaceae bacterium | reverse complement strand
CCTTCACGCTCTGGCGATCCTACAGATCAGGGTAGAGACGAAGTTGGCCATTCACAAAACGTCAAGAGCGTCGCTTCTGTGCTCCGCCCGAGGGGGATGTCCGCTTCTGCTCCTTAGCTGCGCAATGCCGACGGGCGGTTCCGCCCGAATCAGGCCGCGGCGGCTTTGCGCCCACTTCGGCCGAAATCGCGGGTGCCACCGTTGCTCCAAAGCGGATATTTTCGTGCGGTCGACAGCGTGAGTTTAAGCACTTTACCCACTGGTTGACCGCTCCCGCGGCTTGAAAGCGCGAGCGGTCCAGCGCGTCACGCAACACTATCGGTCCCCAGCCGGGGGATCTCGTCTTTGGAGACGATGCTCCGACGGGCAGTATGAATTGCCTCCCTCAGCTCAGTCCTGAACTTTGCCTGGGGTGGGCGCACCCCGTGCGCGAGAAGCAGGCGCCGTATCGAGGGCTTGGCTCCGGCAATCACGACGCGCACTCCACGGTTTGCTGCGCGCCGCGCAAAGCCCTCAACCGCCGCCGCAGCGGTAGAGTCCAGGAGCGGCACCGACGAAAGGTCGAGGACGAGCGCCTTCGGACGCGTACCAATCCGGTCGAGCGCTGCCGAGACCGCAGCAGCCGAGCCAAAGAAGAATGCGCCGGAGACCCGATACACCACCACGTCGGCGTCCGTCGCTTCGGCAACATTGTACGGAACGCGTTGGCCGATCGCCTGGTCGGCTTGGTCCGACTCGACCAGTGGCGGCGTGTTCTCTACCTCGACCGCCTGGGCCATGCGGTGCAGGAAGAGCAACGCCCCGAGTCCGAAGCCGACGAGAATGCCTTCTATGAGATCGCGGAATACAACGAGTGTTGCGGTCGTCAGGAGCACCACAGCATCACCCCGCGAGCTTCTAAGAAGCGTAGCGAACTGGTGCTTCTCGGCCATATTCCAAGCAACCACGGCTAGTACCGCAGCGAGTGCAGAAAGCGGGATGTATGAGGCGAGTGGCGCAGCAACCAGCATGAACGTGAGCAGAAAGACAGCATGCAGCATTCCGGCGATCGGGCCGCGTGCGCCGGACCGCACATTGGTCGCCGTTCGCGCAATGGTGCCGGTTACCGGGATGCCGCCAAAAAGTGCCGAGGCAACATTGGCAAATCCCTGCGCTACAAGTTCGCAGTTCGAGCGATGGCGCCGGCCGGTCATGCTGTCCGCCACGACGGCCGAAAGCAGGCTTTCTATTCCGCCGAGGAGTGCAAAGGAGAGCGCCGAAGGCAAGACCTCGAGGATGTTGTCAAGTGTGATTCGAGGCAAGCCTGGGCTGGGCAGCATTTGAGGGATGCCGCCGAAGCGGGTGCCGATCGTCTCGACTGGAAGGCCGAAGGCTAAGGACAGCAGCGATGCAGCGGCCACGCCTACGATGAAGGCCGGCCAGCGCGGCCGCAACCGTCGTATCGCGACAATGGCGCCGATGGTCAGGAGGGTTAGCGCGACCGCAGCCGGGTTGACGCTCGGAAGCGCCTCCCAGAGCGCGGCTAGCTTGGGCACAAGCGG
>DATABW010000166.1:0-3106 GCA_036259375.1 Woeseiaceae bacterium | reverse complement strand
GCTCAGGGAGAAGCTGGCCCAGGTCGCAAACTCGGGCTCGAAGTCCACGCCGAAGCTCCAGGTTTCGGCTTCCTCCGGGCCCAGCGCGGGATCGTCCCCCTGGATGAACAGCACTGGCGCCGGCGCGCCGCCGAGCGCCGGGTCTTCCGCCGGTTCGAGGAACGCCTCCGTATCCGAGTCGAGCTCCGCAAGCGCCGGCGCGCGAAACGCAGCCGAGTAGGCGCCGCGCAGCGTCAGGCCCTCGGCGGGGATCCAGATGAACCCGGCTTGCGGGTTGAAGGTACCGCCGAAATCGCTGTAATCATCGTAACGCCCTGCGAGTGACAGCTCGAGCCGCCGGCCCTCGCGTCCGGCGCCACCGAGCAGCGGAATCGACAGTTCGGCGAACACCGATCGCACGATCCGGTCGGCGTTCTCTTCCGCGATACCGTCGAAGAAATTCGCGTAGTCCTCCTTGCGCCACTCCACGCCGGCGGCTGCGCGCGCCGTCCGCCCCGCGACCTCCGGCAGCGGCCCATCGAGCACTGTAGAGAAGGACGAGATTGCAGCCTCATCGCTCGCTACGAAATCCCGGTCGATGGTGATGAATCCGAGATCGGCGAACAGCGACGTTGCCCTCTCCGTTTCAACCTCGCTCCAGTCCCCCGTGACGTCGAGCGTCCAGTCGCCGCCAAACTCGGCGCGCGCGCCGGCGGTCAGGTCCAGGTGCTCGCTCGGGCTGGTGGTTGAGGTGAAGCTGTCCTGCGTTGCGCCCGAAAATCGCCTGAGCTCGAAGTCCTCGAACTCACGATTCGTGTAGAGACCCTCTGCATGGAATTCCAGGCGATCGCTGAGTGAATACCGGCCGGAGGCGTAACCCGAATGGCGCTGCACGTCGGCCTGTGCATTCAGGCTCAACTGCGCCAGTCCGATCTCCGGATTCTCGGCGAGCGACAGCAATCCCACGTCGGCGAGATCGAGCGGCCAGGTTCGCCCGAAATCGTAGCCCGCGACGACATGGCCGCGGCCGAGATCGCCGCCGAACAACTGGCTGGCCTGGAACCGTTCGCCCCCGCCATCAGCCGCCTGGCCGAAATGCAACTGCGATTCCGCGCCGGTGAACTCCCGGCGCGTGACCACGTTGACGACGCCCGCGACGGCGTCGGCCCCGTAAACGGCAGAACGGCCCCCCGTGACTACCTCCACGCGTTCGACGAAGGACAACGGAATTGCCGAAAGATCGACGACGCGGCCGTCGATGCTGCCGGCGCGGCGCGACCCGTTCACCAGCGTGAGCGTGGATTGCGCGCCGAGACCGCGCAGGTCGGCCGCCGTGACGCGGGTGTTGTTGAGTCCTCGCAGGAGCGAGCCGCCTTCATTTGCAAAGCGGCCGTCAGGCGTCACTTCGTCGAAATTCTGCGGCAGGGCTTCGAAGACGTCCTGCAGGCGCAGGAAGCCGGCTGCTTCGAATTCCTGGCGCGTCACGATCGTCATCGGCACCGGGACGTCCCTGCCGGGAATCCGGGTGCCGGTCACGACGAGCTTCCCGAGCTCCTCGATGCTGAGCTCGAGGAGATCGACGCGGTCGTCTGCCGACACGACCGCAGGCAGCACGTACCCGATGCCGATCAGGAAAATGGCGACCTTCGAAGTCACTCGCATCAGGTACTCCCCTGCAGCACCGCGGTTGGTGCCCGAGAGTATAGCCTCGCTTGCTGGCCTGTCAGGTCCGGCGCGATCCGTTTTATGGGGCATCGGGGCCGGACAACGTCCCCGCGAGCGCTGCAGCAGCGGCCGGAGATGTGACGACCTCTCCGCCGATCATCACGAACTCGACGTGCTCCAGTGCGGCCATGTCGTCCAGCGGGTTGCCGGCGACGGCGATGATGTCCGCGAGCTTCCCTTCCTCGAGCGTGCCGATGCGGTCGTCCCAGCCCAAAAGTTCGGCGCCGACGCGCGTGCCGGCCTGCAGCGCCTCCATCGGCGTCAGTCCGGCCTCGACGAGCACGGCGAATTCGCGGGCGAAGACGGTCGGATCGACGGCGTAGCCGCCGAGATCCACGCCTACCGCGACGTTGACGCCCCGATCGTGCGCGCGGCCCACCGCCGCCAGGAATTTCGCGCGGTAGTTCTTCGTGTAGTCGTCCTGCTTGTCCTGCGCGAGCAGGAGATCGCCTTCCGCGTAGTAATCGCCGACATAGATCGTCGGCACCAGGAACGTTCCGCGCTCCGCCATCATGCGGATCGCCTCATCGTCCATGTACGTCCCGTGCTCGATGGAGCGAACGCCCGCCTCGACCGCCATCTTGATCCCGCGCGCGGCGTGCGCATGCGCGGCGACGGGTACTCCCAGCCGCTCGGCCTCGTCGACGGCGGCCGCGAGCTCTTCGGGGCTGAAAGCGACGTTCCGCGGGTTGTCGCCGACCGACTGGAAAGCGCCGGTGACGAGCAGCTTGATCCAGTCCGAGCCGTATTTCACTTCCGTGCGGATCGCCTTGCGGATTTCCTCCGGGCCGTCGGCGACCAGTCCGTCCGCGATCACCCTCTGCTCAGGCGAAAAGTAGTTGATGTCGCCGCCGCCGCCCGTAATCGAGATGTAGTGTCCCGCACCGGTCAGGCGTGGTCCGTCGAACACGCCGGCTTCGATCGTTTTGCGGATGTCCTGGTTCGCATAGTGGACGTCCGCTTCGCCCATGACGCGCACCGTCGTCCAGCCGGCGAGCAGCTGGCGCTGCAGCGCCGCAAGTCCCATCAGTGCCTTGTACGCGGAAGACGCCTGCAGGTGCGCGTTCTGGTAGTCGTCCGCGAACATGAGCGGATGCTCATGGGCATTGATCATGCCCGGCATGAGCGTCGTGCCCGGTAGCTCGATCACTGCCGCGCCCTCCGGGATGCTCGCACGGCCGCCGATCGCGACGATGCGTTCCCCGTCGACAACGACCATCGTGCCGGTCCGTGCCTCGTCGCTGACGCCGTCATTCACCCGGTCGGCGACCAGCGCGACCGGCCGCGCGGCCGCCTGAGCGGCGAGCAACAGCGCGAACATGAGCCCGCTTCGCGCGATTCCGGGAGGACGCCGGTTGCCTCTGTTGTATTTCGAACACATCGCGATTTGCTCTCCCCGTTT
>DATABW010000165.1:0-3284 GCA_036259375.1 Woeseiaceae bacterium | reverse complement strand
GCCGGGTGTACGACGGCGCCAACATGCCGCCCTACGACCTGCCGACCAAGGCTACCCAGTCCGGCATCAAAAGCAACTCGACCAAGGGCGGCATGTTGGCGCCGTCGTACACCCGGCCGGTGATGATCGGTCGGTCGGGGTCCCCTTGCAGGAACTCGACGATCACCTCCTGGCCGATGCGCGGGATATGGATGCCGCCGAAATTGGTCCCGGCCCAGGCCTGGCACACGCGGATCCAGCACGAGCTGTTCTCGTCGTTGGCGCCGAGGCGATCCCAGGGGAACTGAACCTTCACGCGGCCGTATTTGTCGGTCCAGATCTCCTCCCCGCTCGGGCCGGTCACGATCGCGCTTTCCGGGCCAGGCATCACCGGCTTGGGCGTGACCACGGGCGGCCGGAACGGCACCGCCGACGGCTGCACCTCGATCGCACAGAGATAGGGCTCCTCCTCGCCGCCCGAGGAGTTGGTGCGATAGCCGTCGGCCCAGATCTCATGCTCCACCGACAGGACGAGATATTTGTCGTTCTGATCTTTGCGCGGGTAGCCCGTCAGGCTGAAGGTCTGGCCGCAGCCGAGGCCAGCGACCGTGCCGGCGCCACGCATGCGCCGGTGCGCGGCCTGATTCTCCTCGAGCCGGATCCGCGCCAGGTGGTTGCCGTGATCGACGTCGACGTAGCAGGCCGGGTAGCAGTAGACCTCGCCGTCGCCCTGCGCGTGCGGCAGCGGCGCCGCCCGGCGCGTGGCGAGATCGGCCCGCGGCTTCTCGAAATCGAAGCTGGTCTGGCTGAACTGGCCCGGTCGGACGTCGAGCGTGCTGCGCCAGTCGTACAGATGATCGCGCTCCCGGCGTGACTGGTCCTCCCGCTGGTAGAACGGCACCTCGGCATAACCTTCGCGCTGGAGGTAGGCTTCCTTGTTGTCGGCGAGGATCAGCTTGTGCTCGCCTTCCTTGTGCTCGAAGAAGTAGAGAATCCCCTCGTCCTCGCACAGGCGCTGGACGAAATTGAGATCGGTCTCGTTGTACTGGACGCAGTATTCGCGCGGCGCATGCGTCTCGTTGAGCTTGAAGGTATAGCTCGCAACCGGATATTTGGCGAAGATCTGCGCGATAATGTCCGGCACCGACAGGTTCTGGAAAATCCGGCAGTCGGTGGTGGTCGACAGGAACCAGAGCCAGGGGCGCACGCTGGCGTGGTAGCAGGCATAGCTGCCGTCGGTGCCGGCATAGACGAACTGCACGACATGACCGTGGAAGTAACGCGTCGCGCCCCCCTGCAGGCTCGTCGCCAGCATCAGCGGCGTGCCCAGGATATCTTCAAGTTTTAGGCCGTCGTCCTCGCTCAGCAGCTCGACCCGATAGTCGAACAGCTCGCTCACCGCTTCCCGGCCCCGCATGTGCCGGAAGGTGAACGCATCCTTCAATTTGGTCTGCACCACAATATCGCGAGCCGCAGCCATCGCTCAATCTCTACCCGTCGCAAGGGGCCTACGAATCCGTTGGCTGGCCGGCACAAACGGTCGATCGTTGCTGCCGACGTGCGCGTTCTACTGGTATCATGACTTCCGCTTCATCTCATGGAAATTCGGCAGAGACGTCGCGACGAGAATCAACCCGCACCTTTCGAGATGCTCGCGCTCGCCGCCGATCAAAAGCCGCCGGAGCGAGGTTCTTTTCCTGCACGCGCGGCTCGGAGCAGGTTGCTGCGCAACCTTTTGGGAGGGCTCCACCTGCGGCTCGGATGGCGGCACTTCCCGCGAGGCCGATACTACCCCGCAATCGCGCCGTCCATTGCCCCTGTTACCTCCTGACCGCGGAGGAACGTTGTCGCGCATGACGCGAGCCAAACGCAGTGCTATGGCGTCCGCCGATCGAGACGGAGCGGGTTGAAGGCCTGGCACCTGGCGGTGAGTGGCCGGCCCGCCTGGCTGCAGGTCATCGGCCCTAAAGCGCGCGGCAGCTGTCGACCACGACCTCGCGTATCCAACGGTGCGCCTTGTGGTGCGTCATGGTGGGATGCCAGAGCAGCGTCGCCTGAACCGGCGGCAACGGCAGCGGTCGCAGCACCAGGTGCGGGCTTTCGAGAATACCGAGCTGCTCGGCGGTACGCCGGAACAGCGTCGCGACGAGATCCGTGTTGCCGATGATCGCGGGTATGACGAGGAACTGGTCCACGGTGAGGGCCATGCGCCGTTCCAGCCCTTTGCTCTCCAGAACATGGTCGATCAGGTTCGTCGCTTCGCCCGCCGGTCGGACGGCCAGGTGCTTGGCGGCCGCTAGGCTGTGAAGCGTAAGTTTGCCTCGCGCCAGCACGTGGCCGCGGCGCATGGCGCACATGTAGACGTCCTCGAACAGCGTGATGCGGCTGAAGCGGACGGGTGCATCGGGCATCACGCCGAGCGCGAAATCGATCTCGTGCCCGTCCAGCAGATCCGCGACGGTCCGGTTGAACTTCGGCCGGACCTGCAGGTCGACGTTCGGCGCGATCGTTTCCAGTCGTTTTACCAGCGGCGGCAGAATGGTGACCGCAGCGTGATCCGACATCGCGAGCTTGAAGACGCGGGCGTCGCGCGCGGGGTCGAAGTCCGAGGGGTCGAGCACGGCTTCGATCTGCCTCAGCGCGTGCCGCACCGGACCGGTCAGCTCAAGCGCCCGGGGGGTCGGGCGCATGCTGCCTCGCGCCCGGACGAACAGCTCGTCCTTCAGGAGATGGCGCAGCCTGCCCAAAGCATTGCTGACCGCCGGCTGCGTCATGCCCAGCCGCGTTCCTGCCCGCGTCACGCTGCCCTCCGACATCACCGCGTCGAACACCACGAGCAGCTTGAGGTCCACCGCAGCCAAATTCACAGCAGTGATACTCCTCATATCGACATTCAATTTGCCCTATACGACGCCCCTGGGCATGCTTGGTGTCAAGAGGCAGCAGCGCCCGTCGCGCAACGTCGCGCGGAGCGCTGCGGGAACGCACCAGGGAAGCTTGCTCGATGGCGCAAGAACGGTTCCGGCTCCGGGCCGACATCCGGCGGCACCTTTACCGATCCTGTGACCCTGAGTTGAGGAGACCCGGTGCAATCGGCACATTGACAGTGCCTGCGGCCCCGGCGATCGCGTAGGCGGCGCTCGACGTGTCGTGCGGCCAGGCGACGAGTTTCGGATCAAATGTCGGCGCGATCGGCGGCAGCAGTTCAGTCTCTCACGTCAAATTCGCGTGAATCGCGGGCATCTGCAGGGAAGGAGCAGCAATCGATGGTTGATGAAACGGATTCTCGCCCGCAGCGAGAATCC
>DATABW010000164.1:0-1740 GCA_036259375.1 Woeseiaceae bacterium | reverse complement strand
GACGAGAGCACGCGCATGGGCCCGGTGGTGTCGGAGGCACAATGGAATCGCGTCCAGGACTTCATCCGGAAGGGCATCGACGAAGGCGCGACGCTGGCCGCGGGCGGCCCCGGACGCCCGGACGGCCTGGAGAAAGGCTGGTTCGTCCGGCCGACGGTGTTCTCCAACGTGAGGAACGACATGACCATCGCGCGCGAGGAAATCTTCGGGCCGGTGCTGGCCATCATTCCCTACGATGACGAAGACGACGCTGTCCGGCTCGCGAACGAAACGCCTTACGGGCTGTCCGGGTATGTGTCCTCGCAGGATCTCGAGCACGCGCGCAAGGTCGCATCGAAGCTGCGGACCGGCATGGTGCACATCAACGGCGCGCCGCTCGATGCGCTGGCGCCGTTCGGCGGGTACAAGCAATCGGGCAACGGCCGCGAATGGGGGGCGCACGGAATGGAAGAATTTTTGGAAGTGAAATCGATTTACGGTTACGAAGCAGCAAAAGCATGAGAACGGGTTTGCCAGCACTGCTCGCCCTCGTCCTGGCGGGGCTGCTGTCCGGGGGCTGCACGGAAACGCAGCGCGAAAGCGCCACCGGCAAGGGCAGCATCCGCGGCATTCACGCGATGTCGACGGCGCCGGACGTCAATTTCCTGATCGAGGAGCGTTCCGTCGGCACGCTGTCGTACAGGGGCATGACCGGCGCCCAGGCGTTCGACGATCTGACGTATAACTTCAATTTCGACGTGCGGTTCCCCGGCGAGGCCAACATCCGGCGGCTGGCAAGCGTGCCGGTCGACGTGATGCCGGAGACCGACTACGCGTTCGCCCTCACCGGCACGGTCGAGTCGCCGTCGATTGTCGTGTGGGAGACGCCCGAGCGCGCCTGGGAAGGGAGCGAGACGGTGTTCGAAGGGTCTGCCGGCCATCTCGCCGCGAGCGCCGGTGAGCTCGACGTGTATCTCGCGCCCCCGGGCACGGCGCCGGCCGCGGGACAGGCCCGCGGCACGCTGGCGTTCGGCGAAAAGCTGCCCCCCTTCGAGGCGGAGAGCGGCGACTGGGTCCTTACCGTCACAGCAGCGGGCGATCCCGCGGACGTGCTGTTTCGCTCGAACACGCAGGACCTGGTCGAGATGACCAGCGTGCTGTTCACGATCCAGGACGCAGGGCCGTCCATCACGAGCCCGCTGACCGTGCAGCGCGTCACGCGGGACGGAACGGCCGCGCAGCTGGCGGATAGCCGCTTTCCGCCGACGCGCCGGTTCTTTCATGCCGCGGCCGGCACGACCGATCTCGACGTTGTCGTCGACGAAGCGTTTGGCGCTCCGGTCGTCTCCGGCCTCGCGTTCGGCACGGTCTCGGCGGACGTGCCGGTGCCTTCGGGCGAGTCGACTTACAGTTTTACCCAGGCCGGCAATCCCGGCGCGATACTCCACGAAGAGGAAGACACGGCGGCCGCGAACTCGCGCGCGACGTCTTTCATCGCCGGGCCGCCCGGCAACCTCGAACTCGTCAGCTTCGCCGACAACCGGCGGCCGATCTCGGGCGTCGCCAAAGTCCGGCTCACGCTCCTGTCGGCGAGCATGGAGGAAGCCGATCTCTACCTGCTCGAGAGCGGTACGGACGTCGCGGAGGCGTCGCCCGGCTTTTCCGGCATGGACACGCTGTCAACCACCGGCTACCTGCAGGTCGCTCCCGGCAGCTACGAAATCACCGTCACCGTCGCCGGTGAAAAGACCATCGCCGCCG
>DATABW010000163.1:0-3356 GCA_036259375.1 Woeseiaceae bacterium | reverse complement strand
AGGCGCTGGACGACGACCCGCGCTCGCCACGATACATCGAAACCCTGCCGCGCCGCGGCTACCGCGTCATCGAACCCCCGGAACCCCTGCTCGAAGATCGCGAAGGTATGCCGCGCGCGGAGACCGGCACTTCGCGGCCGCCCGGGAAGAGCGGCAGGGCGCCCCGACTTCGCCAGGCCGGTGCCTGGGTGACCGTGGCCGTTGCGGCGCTGCTCGTGGTTGCCGGCTGGCTGGTGACGAATCGCGAGACCGCCCGGGAACCGCCAGTGGCGGATCCCCCGCTGGCGGAGAACGGCATCGTCGTGCTGCCCTTCGTCAACCTGAGCGACGATCCGGAGCTCGAGTACTTCAGCGATGGCCTTTCCGAGGAGCTGATGCACCGCCTGGCGAGCGTCGAGGCGCTGGCGGTGGTCGCGCGCACGTCGGCGTTCGCCTTCAAGGGCACCAACATGGATGTCCGCGATATCGGCCGCGCGCTCGGCGTCAGTTACGTGCTGGAGGGCAGCGTGCGAAGCCTGGACGACCGTATCCGGGTCGGTGCCCAGCTCATCGACGTGCGCAACGGCTTTCACCTGTTCAGCCGGGTGTACGAACGTCCTTTGTCAGACCTGTTCGCGATCCAGGAGCACGTGGCGTTGGAAGTGGGCGCGGCGCTCGAGCCGCGAGTCCCGGCGCTGCAGGAGGGGCTGCAGAGGCCGGCGACGGAAAGCGCTGATTTCCCGGCTTACCAGGCGTACCTGCAGGGGAGGTACTACCTGTCTCGCCGGACCGCAAAGGACCTGGAGCAAGCGAGGGAGTTCTTCGAACGGTCGTTGCACCTGGAGCCCGATCGATCGAGGACGCACTCCGCACTGGCTGCCGTCTACGCTTTCATGCCGTACTACGTGCAGACGCAACCGCTGTCGGAGCTGGGCACCCGGGCGAGATTTCACGCCGAAGCCGCCATCCGGCTGGACGAAGAGAACGCGGAAGCGCACTCGATCATGGGTATGGTCCAGATGACGTTCGGCAGGGACTGGGCGCGAGCACAAAAATCGTTCGCGCGGGCACTGGAGCTCAGTGCCGGCGATGCCGAGATACTCAACCTCTACGGTGACTACTACTACGTGGTCGGCGACTACGTGTCCGCCGAACAAATGGAAAGCGCTGCAGCCGGGCTGGATCCGCTGTCGGCGGTACATCAGCTCGAACTGGGCCTTGTCTATGACTTCAGCGGACAGTACGACCGGGCCCTTCAGCAGGCCAGGCTGGCCATCGCACTGAACGAGGAGCTGCCGAATGCATGGTGGCAGCTCTGCCGGTCGTATATTCACGCGGGCCACCCGGATCTCGCGGAGGCCGAGCTGCGCAACAACGCGTCGAAACTGGGGCGCAGCTACGTCGCGCGGGTGAGCGCCCTGCTGGCTGCTGAGCGGGGCGATTCCGCGACCCTGCTGTCGATCGCAGAGGACGAGGAGCGCCAGTTCCTGGACGCGGGCGGATCAGCGACGATCGTTGCGTATCATTTTGCGCTCGCCGGCGAAGACGCGAAGGCCGCCGCCTACGTTCGGCGTGCCATTGAGTCCAACGATGCGATCCTGGTCTCCCCCATGTACTTCTTCCTGCCCGAAGACTGGGGCAATCTCAGCAGCCTGCAGCAGGCACTGGAGCAGGCCGGGTTGGCTGAGCTGTATGACCTGCGGCGGCGTCATATCGACGCAGGGGTCGGCCGAGTGCCTTTCGTTCACGGGGAGCGATGGAATGTCCTACGAAACCGATCGTGACCGGGCCGGCACCAACGCCACGCTCGGCGATCGCTGGGTGCTCGGAATCAGTGCCGGCTTTATCGTGCTGTTCATCGCCTTTTCCTTCTACGACATGGAACTGGTGTCCGGGGCGGTCGGTAACGGGTTCGCCTGGACGGCACGGGCACTGGGCTCTTATTTCCAGTTGCTGCTGCTGCTGACGTTCTTCATCAGTATCGGCATAGCCGTATCGCCGGCGGCCGGCGCCAGGATCGGTGGACTGGACGCCCCCGAAATGAGCACCTTCAGGTGGCTGTCGATCATCATGTGCACGGTGCTCGCCGCAGGCGGAGTGTTTTTCGCCGCGGGCGAACCGGTGTACCACTTTATCGTGACGCCGCCTGCATTCGACGCCGCTGCGGGATCGGCCGAAGCGGTAGCAGGGGCGCTGGCGCAGTCGTTCATGCACTGGGGCTTTCTCACGTGGGCTATTCTCGGCACCCTGACGGCGATCGTGCTGGCGCACGCGCATTACATTCACGGCAAGCCGCTACAGCCGCGGACGCTACTGTATCCGGTGTTCGGCGAGCGGGTGATGAAAGGCGCGTTCGGCGGCGCCGTCGATGCGGTCTGCGTGATCGCGGTGGTCGCCGGCACGGTCGGTCCCATCGGCTTCCTCGTAACACAGGTGGTGTTCAGCCTGCAGGAACTGTTCGGCTTTGCGGGCGGTTACGGCACCCAGCTCGTGATCCTCGCGATCCTGGCGGCGATCTACGTGATCTCCACGATCACCGGCATCCACAAAGGGATCCAGCTGCTCAGTCGGTTGAACGTTTTCCTCGTCCTTGCCATCGGCGCCATCATCTTCGTATTCGGCCCGACGCTGTTCCTGGTCGATTCCTGGCTGCAGGGCATGGGCACGTACCTGTCTTCGTTCTTCGAAATGGCCACCATGACCGCGCAGACGGCGCCGGGCTGGTGGATGCAAGGGTGGACGATCTTCTTCTTTGCCTGGTTCCTGGGCTACGGTCCGCTGACGGCCGTGTTCGTGGCGCGCATTTCCCGTGGCCGCACAATCCGCCAGGTGATGCTGGCGGTTGGCCTCATGGCACCGATCGCCACGACGATCTGGTTTACCCTCCTCGGGGGATCGGGCATCTATTACCAGCTCACCGAGGTCATCGATCTCTCCGGAGCGCTCAGGAATTTCCGCTTCGACGTGGCGACGCTGACGGTGGCGCAGGCCCTGCCGCTGGGCGGGCTGATGGCGTTCCTGATTCTCATCCTGACGACCGTCTTCGTCGCCACCTCGGGCGACTCGATGAGCTACACCATCTCGATGGTAGCTTCAGGTGATGACGAACCGCACGCGGCCGTGCGCGCCTTCTGGGGCATCGCGATGGCCGTTATGGCCGCGATCCTGCTGTACATGGGCGCCGGCCAGATCAGCGTGCTGCAGCAGTTCATCGTGATCACCGCGATACCGGTGTCGCTGGTGCTGCTGCCCTCGCTGTGGACGGCTCCGAAAGCGGCTTACGCCATGGCCCGGGAGCAGGGAATTCTGAAGTAGTGAGGACTCTTGGCACCGGTCGCACACGCGTTTCTCAGCAATGCGCCTCGGCGGCACGGAAC
>DATABW010000162.1:0-15214 GCA_036259375.1 Woeseiaceae bacterium | reverse complement strand
CCCCCCCAGCCGCGGATGCTATACATGAATAAGGCGGGCCCCCGGCTTCGACAAACCTAGAGCAGGTACAGCGAGCCGTGGAGCCAATCGCGGAGCTCCGAGGTTTTGGTGAAGTGCCAGCGGGCCGCGCTGCCTTCGGGGTTGCCGATGCGCACCGAAAGACCGCCCATCGCGTTGACGGCTTTGAAGCCGTCCTCGTCGGTCACGTCGTCGCCGACGAAAACAGGTTTACGGCCTGCGAACGGGGGGATCTCCATGAAGGTTTCGATCGCGCTGCCCTTGTTCGCCGCCGCCGGGGTGAGCTCGACGACCATCTTGCCGCGCAGCAGGCGGAAGCCTTCATCCATGCCGGCGTGGATCTCCTGCAAAGCCCGGAGAACTTCGTCCTCCAGGTCCGGCCGTTCGCGGTAATGCACCGAGAGGGACACGGATTTCCTTTCCAGCAGCAGGCCCTCGTGCTGCGAAGTGAATGCGGAGATGCGCTCGGCTGTTTTGGCCGGAACGGCTCTTCCGAGTTGACGGACCGCACCGTCCGGCGTGCGGAGCTCGAGTCCGTGCGAAGCCCCTGCTGCCAGCGTGAGCGGGTTGAAGATCGCCTCGAGCTGCGCGAGGCTGCGGCCGCTGATCAGGGCGACCGCACCGTCGCAGGCGCGGTTCAGCCGCTTGAGCAAGCGCAGCAGGCTGCGATCGGCAGCGACGAGGTCGGGGTGCTTTTCGATTTCGAGCAGCGTGCCGTCAACGTCCAGGAACCATGCCCAGTGGCGGTCGCCCACGTCCGGGAGTGGCGGACGATTGACGGGTTCGGCCGCGGCGGGTTTGGTGTGGTGGGGACGCATAGCTGGCGCGCAAAGCATTGCGCAGTCCGTCTGCGAAAGCAACGGGTACCCCGGGCAGTCAGCTGAACCGGCGTCGAAGAAGCGCCGCCATGTGTCACATTAACGGCGCCTTTTTCGACCGCCCCGGCATGGCGTTTTCTGTAACATGGGCAACCGATGAGCGCCGGCAGCTTACTTTTCAGACCGTGGGTTCGGTTGATCGGCAAGGTGTTCGCCACGTGGGCGAGGCCGGTCGTGCAACCCGCCGATCCACTCTCACTGATCGCGGCAAGCGATGCGCCGGTGTGCTATGTGCTCGAGACCGGCGGTCTCGCCGACACGCTGGCGCTGGACAACGCCTCCCGCAAGTACGGCTTGCCGCCTCCTCGCGAGACGCTGCAGATCGCAGGCCTGAAGGAGCCGCGGCTCGTGGTGCTCCGCCGCATGCGCGGCTTTGTCCTGCGGCGACGGCAGAAAGGCTCGATGCGACTGAAGCGCCTGGTGGAGGAGAGCGTGGCCGCCGGCGGCCGGGAGTTGCTGCTCGTGCCGGTCGCGATCTACTGGGGCCGCTCGCCGAACAAGGAGCATTCCTGGTTCAAACTGTTGTTCCTGGAGAACTGGGAGGTTGCGGGCCGCACGCGCAAACTGATCGCGACGATCTTCCACGGGCGCAACACGTTGCTCCGGTTCAGTGAACCCCTGCCGATCAGCACGATCGTGCAGGACGGGCTGGACGCCGAGCGCGCCTACCGCAAGGTGCTTCGAATCTTGCGCGTGCACTTCCGGCAGCGGCGGGCGGCGACACTCGGCCCGGACCTGTCGCACCGGAGGACGCTGCTCAACCACGTGCTGAACGATTCGACGGTGTTGCGCGCCATCGAAGCGGAAGCGGACGGGCAACCTGTGTTGCGGGAGCGCGCCCGTCAGAAGGCGCGGGAGTATGCGGAAGAGATCGCGGCGCACGTGTCCTATCCGACGATCCGCATCATCGAACGCACCTTGAGCTGGCTGTGGAATCGCATCTATGACGGCATCGAGTTCAACCATGCCGATCGGCTGCACCAGGCGGCGAGCGATCACGAACTGGTGTACGTGCCGTGCCATCGCAGCCATTTCGATTACCTGTTGCTGGCCTACGTCGTCTACCAGCATGGGCTGAGCATTCCGCACACGGCTGCCGGCATCAACCTGGACATGCCGGTCATCGGCTCCATCCTGCGCCGCGGCGGCGCTTTTTTCCTGCGCCGCAGCTTCAAGGGCAACCGGCTGTACGCCACGGTTTTCAACGCGTACATGCACCAGATCCTGACGCGCGGCCATTCGATCGAATACTTCGTCGAGGGCGGCCGCAGCCGTACGGGCCGGCTGCTTCGCGCCAAAAGCGGCATGCTCGCCATGACCGTGAATTCCTATATACGAGCGCCGCGGCGGCCGATCCTGTTCGTGCCGGTGTATTTCGGTTATGAGAAGCTGATCGAGGGAGACAGCTTCATCAGCGAGCTCGGTGGCGCCGAGAAGCAGAAGGAATCGCTGTTCGGCCTGATCCGATCGGTGCGATCGCTGCGCGAGTACTTCGGCAAGGTATACGTCAACATAGGCGAGCCGATCGCCATCGAGGCGCTGCTCGATGAAAGGCGGCCCGGTTGGCGGGAGGAATCGCGGGAGCACGACGAACGACCGGGCTGGCTGAACGAAACGGTCGACGAACTGGGCATCCGGGTAATGCGCGGCATCAATTCGGCGGCCGCGGTTACGCCTATCAGCCTGCTGGCCTCGATCCTGCTTTCGACCCCGAAGCAGACCATGGGCGAGATGGAGCTGAAGCGGCAGGTGCAATTGTCGGTCGACCTGCTGACCCGTTTTCGCTATTCCGAGTCGGTCACGCTGCCGGACATGACACCGGAAGAGATCATCGCGCACGGGGAGAAGATGCGCGTGGTGGAACGCAACCCGCATCCGCTCGGCGACGTCCTGCACATGGCTGAGCGGCAGGCGGTGCTGATGACCTATTTCAGGAACAACGTGCATCACCTGTTCGCGATTCCCGCCTCGATCGCCTGCTGCTTCATTCACGGGCGGCGCCTGGCCCACGACGAGCTGCAGCGGCTGGTGCGGCTGACTTATCCGTTCATGCAGACGGAGCTCAGCCTCAAGTGGGACGAGGAGGAAATCGATGACGTGACGACCGCGGGTATCCAGGCACTCATCGATCTCGAAATCCTCTCGCGCGACCCGGGCGACGGTACGCTGGTGCGGCCGCCGACCGGCTCCGCGCGAGCCTTCCAGCTGCTGATGCGCGGCCAGTCTATGGTGCCGATGCTGCAGCGTTTCTATCTCGTCGTCGCGCTGCTGTTCCGGCACGGATCGGGCGTGCTGACGCGTGTACAGCTCGAGACGCTGTGCCAGCAGAGCGCGGAGCGGCTGACGATGATCTACGGCCTGCACTCGCCGGATTTCTTCGACAAGAGCCTGTTCCGGGATTTCATCGGCAAGCTCCGGCAGCAGAACGTATTGCGACGCAACGAGCAGGGACTGCTCGAGTTCGACGAGGACCTGAATCGCATCGGTGACGATGCCCGGCTCGTGCTCGGCGAGGAGATCCGCCATAGCATCCTCTCGCTGACCCTCATGGATCCGGCGGAGCGCGCCCAATGAACGTCACGTCGTTCTACCGCTTCGTCGACGTCGGCGAGCCGGGCGCGCTTGCGGCCGCCCTGCAGGCGCATTGCGAGCGTTCGGGCCTGCTCGGCACGATACTGGTGGCGCCGGAAGGCGTGAACGGGACGCTCGCCGGCTCCGCTGAGGCGATCCAGGCGATTCTCGACAGGTTGCGGTCGGCGCTCGGTCTGTCGTCGCCGATCGATGCGCGCTGGACCGATGCAAGCGAGGCGCCGTTCCGACGCCTGCGCGTGCGGCTCAAGCCGGAGATCGTGACGCTGGGCCGGCCGGACATCCGACCGCACATCCGGACCGGAGGGCATGTCGAACCCCGGGACTGGAACCTCCTGCTCGACGACCCGGCGACCCTGGTCATCGATACCCGCAACCGCTACGAAATCGAACTGGGCACGTTTCCGCGCGCGGTCGATCCCGGCACCGACAGCTTCCGGCAGTTTTCCGGTTTCGCGGAAAAGCTGCCCGAGGCCGAGCGCGAACGGCCGATCGCCATGTTCTGCACCGGCGGCATCCGCTGCGAAAAAGCGTCTGCGCTGATGCTGGAGATGGGATTCAGGGACGTCTACCAGCTACAGGGCGGCATCCTCAACTACCTGCAACAGATGGACGGCGACGAGAACCGCTGGAGGGGGGAGTGCTTCGTATTCGACGACCGCGTGGCGGTCGACCGGGACCTCTCGGAAGGCGGCTACGTGCAATGCCATGCCTGCCGTCGGCCGCTCAGCGCCGAGGATCTCGCGTCGCCGGACTACCGCGAAGGCGTTTGCTGCCCGCATTGCCTGTAGGAGTCCGTCTCGCGGGCGATCCGCCCGTCAGCGCCGGGTCGCCCGTGAAACGGGCTCCTACGGGCGACGTGCAGGGCGCCTCAGGCGTCGAGGTCTGGAATCAGCTCGCTTTCGAGTTGCGCGATCATGTCTTTCAGGACCAGTCGGCGCTTCTTGAGCCGGCGGATACGCAGTTGATCGACCAGCGGATCGTGCGAAAGACGATCAATCAGGTAGTCGAGATCGCGATGGCTGATGCGCAGTTCCCTCAGTCTTTCGTACTCCCTGAAACACTCTGTGTCGATCTTCTCGTCACTCATGGAGCAACTTGGCACCTGCCGGTTGACCTGGCGAATCGTGGAATATTAGCTCAGTTGGCGGGGGATGTTAGTCGGTCGAACCCAATATCCCCAGCCAGTCGTAGTCCTGGGGCCCGACCACCACGAAATGGGGATTCAGGATGTCGGATTTCTGGTTGTATTTCAACGGAGTCCCGTCGAGTTTCAGGACCGCTCCTCCGGCCTGCTCGACCACTGCCTGGGCGGCGCCGGTGTCCCATTCGGAGGTCGGGCCCAGCCGCGGGTAGACGTCGGCCGCGCCTTCGGCGACGAGGCAGAATTTCAGGGAGCTGCCCATCGGCACCATCTCGAAGTCCGCCAGCTTTTCGAGGAACGCATCGAGGCTCGCGCCGCGGTGTGAGCGGCTGCCGACCACCCGCACCGGATTCGCGCTTTCGATCGCCACCTTGATGGCGTTTCGCGTGCCGTCCGCGGCTCTCGCTTCGGCGCCCAAGCCTTCACAGCCGACGTAAGTCTTGCCCGTGACGGGAACATGGACGACGCCGAGCACCGGCCGGTGGGCTTCGATCAACGCGATGTTGACGGTGAATTCGCCGTTGCGTTTCACGAATTCCTTGGTGCCGTCCAACGGGTCGACGAGCCAGTAGCGTTCCCATTCCGCACGTTGCTCAAACGCGGGCAGGCCGGCTTCCTCCGAGAGGATCGGCAGGTCCGGCGTCAACTCGCGGAGATCGCTAACGATGGAGCGGTGCGCGGCCATGTCGGCCTGGGTCAGGGGCGACTTGTCGTCCTTCGCATCAACGTTGAAATCCGTCGCATAGACTTCGAGTATCGCATCGCCCGCGCGCTTTGCGATCTCCGTGACGGTTTCTGCCAGGGCTGCCGGCGTCGCGTTCACCGGCTCCCGCCCCGGCGCCCGCCGGACCGCTCCGGTTTCCGGCCGCCGCCGGAGTGACGGCCCTTTTCCCCGCGCCCGCCCCGTCTTCGCGGCGGTGGCTGGATCACTTCGGGCAAATCGTCAGGGCTGAAGGTCGCGACCGGGATCTTGTGGCCGATGAATTCCTCGATATCCGGCAAGGAAATGGCGTAGGTCTCGCAGCCGAAGCTGATTGCATCGCCGGCGGCACCTGCGCGCGCGGTACGGCCGATGCGATGCACGTAGTCTTCCGCGTCCTGCGGCAGGTCGTAGTTGATGACGTACTGCACGTCGGGAATGTGCAGCCCGCGCGAAGCGACGTCGGTCCCGATCAGCACGGGCAGTTCGCCGCTCTGGAAACGCCGCAGCATGCTGAGCCGTCTGGACTGAGGAACGTCGCCGGAAATCGCTTTGGCGTCGATGCCGTTCGTGCCGAGGAAACCCTCCAGCCATTCGGCTTCGCGCTTCGTGTTGACGAACACCATTATCCGCGTGGCACCCATCTCCCGGATGAGTCCGAGGAGGAGCGGCGCCTTTTCCGGATTCGATGGGAAGAATATCGCCTGGCGGACCTTGTCGGCGGTGACCTTGTCGGGCTCGATGCGGATGAGCTCGGGGTCGTTCATGTGCTCGTAGGCGAGCTCCAGCACGCGATGCGAGAGTGTTGCGGAGAACAGCATGTTGAGACGTTGCTCGTGCGGCGGCAGCCGGCGGAGCAGGTACCGAATATCCTTGATGAAGCCGAGGTCGAACATTCGATCCGCCTCGTCCAGCACGGCTACCTGGACCTGGTCGAGTTTGAAAACTCCCTGCTTGTAGTAGTCGATGATCCGTCCCGGCGTGCCGATCAGAAGGTCGACACCCTGCTGGATGTGGTTGCGCTGCTTTTCATAATCGGTGCCGCCATGCGCGATACCCGTTGTGAGCCCGGTGTGCTTGCCCAGGAGCTCCGCGTCATTCGCGATCTGCACGGCCAGTTCGCGGGTCGGCGCCAGCACGAATACGCGCGGCTGCCGCGGGCCCGTTGCGGGGGCCGGGTGCTCGAGCAGGCGCTGGAAGGCGGCAATCAGGAAGGCGGCGGTCTTGCCCGTTCCGGTCTGCGCCTGGCCGGCGACGTCCTGGCTGGCCAGCGCCAGCGGCAGGGTGCTCGCCTGGATCGGGGTGCAATATTCGAAGCCGGCATCGCGGATGCCCTGGCGCAGGGAATTGTCGAGAGGAAGGGTATCGAATCTGAGGTCGCTCAGATGGCTGTCAGTCATAGTATGGCATTGGAAAATGTGGTGCGGGGGCTTGCAAAATGCCTCGCGAAGGGGTCCAATTGGCAAAATATCGATGCGACAATCGTCGCACCTGCCAGATTCGCAATCAACGAATTCCCAAAGAATTCCGCAAGAAAAGCCGCGACAAAACGGCGATAGTGCCTGATTGCGAGGGCAGCGTCATCCGTTTTTGCGGTGTTCGTCGGTTTCCGGGGGGACGGGAACGAACCCATCAAAACCAATATTCAGTACCTGTTACATTTGGAGGTGAGACCCGGTGAGCGACAAGATCGTCCACACCAGCGATAGCGATTTCGAGTCCGACGTCCTGAAGTCCGACAAGACCGTCCTCGTGGATTTCTGGGCGGAATGGTGCGGTCCATGCAAGATGATCGCCCCGCTCCTCGATGAGGCCGCCGAAGAGTACGCCGGCAGGCTGACCGTAACGAAGCTCAACATCGACGAGAATCCGAATACGCCGCCGAAGTTCGGCATTCGCAGCATTCCCACATTAATGCTTTTCAAAAATGGATCGGTGCAGGCCCAGAAGCTTGGCGCCATGTCCAAATCTCAACTAACCGAATTTCTGGAATCGAATCTGTGAGAGGGTACTTGGGTAATCAGACGCGCAGCCGTCCGAAACAGTCGGCTAAAACGAAGAACTCCAACGGCCAGCAGGCCGGGGGTAATCGCCGCCGCCGGCAGCGGCGCCCCCAATCGGAGGAGTTTCCGGACGACGACGCGAGCAGCCTCGAAGTCATTTCTCCCGATCAGCTTGCGCAGAGCAAGAACGTGATGAACCTGACCGAGCTGAAGACGCGCCCCGCTTCGGCGCTGGTCGAGCTGGGCGAGTCGCAGGGGCTCGACAATCTCGCACGCTCGCGCAAGCAGGACATCATCTTCTCGATCCTGAAGGCGCACGCGAAGAACGGCGAGGACATCTACGGCGACGGGGTGCTCGAAATCCTGCAGGACGGCTTCGGCTTCCTGCGTTCTGCCGACAGCTCCTACCTTGCCGGGCCGGACGACATCTACGTCAGCCCGAGCCAGATTCGGCGGTTCAACCTGCGTACCGGCGACACCGTGTCCGGCCTCATTCGTCCGCCGAAGGACGGCGAGCGCTATTTCGCGTTGCTCAAGGTCGGCGAGATCAACCATGACGCCCCCGAGAACGCGAAGAGCAAGGTACTGTTCGAAAACCTGACGCCGCTGTTCCCGCGCGAGCGCCTGAAGCTCGAGCAGGGCAACGGCAGCACGGAAGACTTGACCGCCCGCATCATCGACATGGTGGCGCCGATCGGCAAGGGCCAGCGCGGGCTGATCGTCTCGCCCCCGAAGGCCGGCAAGACCATGCTACTGCAGAACATCGCCTCGGCGATCGCGGCGAACCATCCGGAATGCGTGCTGATCGTGCTCCTGATCGACGAGCGTCCCGAGGAAGTAACGGAAATGGCGCGTACCGTGCGTGGCGAGGTCGTGTCGTCGACATTCGACGAGCCAGCCAGCCGCCACGTCCAGGTTGCCGAGATGGTGATCGAAAAGGCCAAGCGCCTGACGGAGCACAAACGCGACGTCGTGATCCTGCTCGATTCGATCACACGGCTGGCGCGGGCCTACAACACCGTCGTGCCCTCATCGGGCAAGGTGCTGACGGGCGGCGTCGATGCGAACGCGTTGCACCGGCCGAAACGCTTCTTCGGCGCGGCGCGCAACATTGAGGAAGGCGGCAGCCTGACGATCCTCGCCACCGCGCTCGTCGATACCGGTTCGAAGATGGACGAGGTGATCTACGAAGAGTTCAAGGGCACCGGCAACATGGAGATTCACCTGGATCGGCGCATCTCCGAAAAACGCGTATTCCCGGCCATGAACATCAATCGCTCCGGTACCCGGAAGGAAGAATACCTGACGGAGCCGGACGAGCTGCAGAAGATGTGGGTGCTGCGAAAAGTGCTGCACCCGATGGACGAGCTGGCGGCGGTCGAGTTCCTGCTCAACAAGCTGCGGGACACCAAAACCAACAGCGAATTCTTCGAGGCCATGAAGCGCTAGCTCGATGAACACGGAGCAGGTGCCGGAGCTTCGAATACGAGTGACTTGCCTTGCCTAGATGGTTATCTCGATCCTAACCATTTGAATTCGAAGCTCCGGCACCTTTTACCACGGCACCTGTTGTCGCTAGCTAGTCGCTGCGGGCGTTATCGACGCTCCAGATGCCGCCGCCGCGGGCGGAAATGTAGAGGTAGACAAAGGTCATCAGGACGGCGAGATCGCCGCCGTTCGTGATCGGCAGCAATGCCGATGCCGGCAGCGCGTCCAGCGAGCCATGGGCGATCCAGTACGCCGCCGCCGCGAAGCCTGAGCAGATGAAGGCGGCGGGCCGGGTGAACAGACCGATCATCACGAGGATGCCGCCGATCAGTTCGATCGGCCCGGCCACCCACAGGATGTAGCCGCTCGCCGCGTGCTCGCTGGGAGGGATATTGAAGAGCTTTTGCGTACCGTGCCAGAGCAACACGTAACCGCTGATGATGCGCATGAGCGCGTAGGTCTGCTCCTCCCAGTTCCTCATGAAAAACGCCATCGGACACCCTTTCGTTTGCTCTTGATTGCTGGTCGCGGAGTATAGCGCGGCCTCCGCGATATCTCAGGGTGCGGCCCAGCGATGCAGCGGCGCGGCGGTGCCTGGGGGGAAATGACTGCAGTCCCGCGCCAGCTCTACGTAACCGTCCGTGCCGCCCAGCGATGCGAAATCGCCGGAAGTATTGGTGGGCACCGGCCGTGCGCGTAGCCGCCCGTCAATGTCGGATTGCAGTCGAACGGGGAGAAACCAGGTCAGCTCCGGACGGAACGTCACCTCTTCGGTCAGCAGCGCGAATTCCGGCGGCGGGTCCCGGCGGCCGCTGGCTCGCAGCAGTGCCGGCAGCACATAGTGCCGGCAGCAGACCAGTGTCGAAACCGGGTTGCCGGGCAGGGCGAAGACCGCCTGCCCGCGCGGCCCGGTGCCGAACCACATCGGCTTTCCCGGCCGCTGGCTGATCTTGTGAAACACGGTGCTCACGCCGAGTTCGGCAAGCACGGCCGGCACGAAATCGGCTTTGCCCATCGACACGCCGCCGGACAGGATCAGGACATCGGCATGATCGAGATGCTCGGCGATGCGCGCGCGCAGCGATGCACGATCATCCTTCAACAAATCGTGACGGCAATCGGTGAAACCCTGCTGTACCAGCATGGCGACCACCGCCGGCCCGTTCGAGAGCCGGATCTGGTGCGCTGCGACGGGTAAGCCCGGCGGCACCAGCTCATTACCCGTGGAGATCACGCGAATCGCCGGGCGGCGCGCGACCTCGACTTCGGCCAGCCCGGCCGATGCAACGATGGCGACGTCGACAGGAGTGATCAGCGCGCCAGGCGCCAGCAGCTCGCTTGCCATGCGGTAGTCCGAGCCCCGGCCGTGCACGAACTGGCGGCGCTGCGCCTCGTAATCCTGCTCGATTTCGGCGGTGCCGTCCGTCACCTCGATGCGTTCGACGGGAATGACGCAATCCGCGCCCTGCGGGAGGACGGCGCCGGTCATCACTTCAATGCACGAGGACTCGCTGCCTAGTGCGACGGGAGGATCGCCCGCATGGTGTCGCGTTTCGATCCCGAAGCGGCGGATCCCGCGTTCCAGGGCCTTGAAGGAGACGGCTATGCCGTCCATCGTGACCCGGTCGAATGGCGGCTGGTCGCGCTCGGCGACGACCTGCTGCCGCAGGACGCGGCCGGCGGCGCCGGCCAGCGCAATCCTTTCGGTGTCCAGCGGCCGCACGGCCGCGTTGATCCGGTCGATGGCTTCGGCCGTGGTGAGCACCGAGCGGCCTTAATCGCGTTCCCGGGCTTCGTGCGCAATCGCCCGATGCCCGATGTCGCGGCGGTACCAGGCACCGGCCCAGTCGATGGTTTCCGCGGTGGCGTAGGCCACGTCGCGCGCCTCGGCGATGCTCTCGCCCAGCCCGACGGCGCATAGCACGCGCCCGCCGCTGGTCACGATCTCACCGTTGTCGAAGGTCGTGCCGGCGTGGAACACCTTGCTCGCGCCGCTGGCCGGCCGGGTCAGGCCGCTGATCTGGTCGCCCTTGCGGTAAGGCCCCGGATACCCTTCCGCCGCCATGACGACGCCGAGCGCAGGGCGCGGGTCCCATTCCGTCGTGAACTCGTGCAGGCGTCCCTCCAGGGCCGCCGCGCATATCTCGACGAGGTCGGACTTGAGCCGCGCCATTATCGGTTGCGTCTCCGGATCGCCGAAGCGGCAGTTGAACTCGAGCACTTTAGGGCTACCGTCGGATGCGATCATCAGCCCGGCATACAAGAAGCCCTGGTACGCGATGCCGTCGGCACGCATCCCGTCCAGCGTCGGCCGCATTACTTCGTCCAGGATGCGGCGCTCCAGCGCGCGGGTGACCACGGGCGCGGGCGAACACGCGCCCATTCCGCCGGTGTTCGGCCCGGTGTCGCCATCGTCCCTGGCCTTGTGATCCTGCGATGTCGCAAGCGGCAGTATGGTGTTGCCGTCGGTAATCACGATGAAACTCGCTTCCTCGCCTTCGAGATATTCCTCGACGACGATGCGATGCCCGGCGGCGCCGAATGTCCCCTCCGACAGCATGGAACGCGCTGCCTGTTCTGCTTCGGCGACCGTTGCCGCCACCACGACGCCCTTGCCCGAGGCGAGGCCATCGGCCTTCACCACGACAGGAGCGCCGTTTGCGCGAATGTAGGCCAGCGCAGGCTCCAGTTCGGTGAAATTGCGGGAAGCTGCCGTAGGAATACCGTGCCGCCCGAGGAACGACTTGGCGAATGCCTTGGAGCCTTCCAGTTGCGCGGCTGCTGCCGTCGGCCCGAAGCAGGCCAGGTTGCTCTCGCGAAAGCGATCCACGATGCCGGCCACCAGCGGCACCTCGGGCCCGACGATCGTAAGGTCCACGGTTTCGGCCACGGCGAGCTCGAGGAGGGCGTCTATGTCGTCCGCGGCAGCGGCAATGTTGCGCACCCGCGGCTCCAGCGCGGTGCCGGCGTTGCCGGGGGCGACCAGCACTTCCCGGACGTGCGGAGACTGCGCGCATTTCCAGGCCAGCGCATGCTCGCGGCCGCCGCCTCCGATGATCAATACTTTCATAGCCGGATTACCGCCCTAGCCCTGGCGCGATGATTCCCGATTCCGCTGTCAATGTCGAAAATGCCGCATCCCCGTGAAGACCATTGCCAGCCCGTGCTCGTTCGCGGCGGCGATGACTTCCTCGTCGCGCAGGGAACCGCCCGGTTGGATAATGGCGGCGATACCGTGTTCTGCTGCGGCGTCCAGGCCGTCGCGGAACGGGAAGAATGCATCCGAAGCCATCACCGCGCCCGCAACCGGCAGGCCGCCATCCTCGGCCTTGATGGCGGCTATGCGCGTACTGTAGACGCGGCTCATCTGCCCGGCGCCGACGCCGACGGTGGCGCAATCGCGGCAGAACACGATCGCGTTGGATTTGACGAATTTCGCGATGCGCCAGGCGAACAGGAGGTCGCGAAGCTGGGGTTCCGTCGGTGCGGTCGCGGTAACGACCCGGAGATCGCTTTCGGCGATGCGCCCATCGTCCTTGTCCTGGACCAGCAGTCCGCCGGATACCTTCTTGAGGTCGAAAGCTGCGGCGGCCCCGACGGGCTCACCGGTCTCCAGCACGCGCACATTTTCTTTCGCGGCCAGCACCGCGCGTGCCTCGCCATCGAACCCGGGCGCGATGATGACTTCGACGAACTGCGCGTCGATGATCGCACGAGCCGTATTGCCGTCCACGCTCCGGTTGAACGCGATTATTCCGCCGAACGCGGAGGTCGGGTCGGTGGCGAAGGCCCGCTCGTAGGCAGCGAGCGGCGAATCGGCGGTAGCGGCCCCGCAGGGGTTCGCGTGCTTCACGATTACGCAGGAGGGCGCGTCGAACTGCCGCACGCATTCCAGCGCCGCGTCGCTGTCCGCAATGTTGTTGTACGACAGCGTTTTGCCCTGGAGTTGCTGAGCAGACGCGAGCGACCCTGCCGGCGGCAGCGGATCGGTGTAGAAGGCGGCCTGCTGATGCGGATTCTCACCGTAACGCAGCGCGGCTACCCGCCGGCCGGCGTACAGGAACTGCTCGCTCAAGGGTTCCGCGGCGCCGATCGCAACGAACCAGTTGGCGATCGCCGCGTCGTAGGCAGCGGTATGGCGGAAAGCCTTGGCGGCGAGCCGCCGGCAATACGCCTCGTCCACCCCCTGCGATTGCAACCGCTCGACCAGCTCGTCGTAATCGTCCGGATCGACGACCACGGCGACCCCGTCGTGGTTTTTTGCGGCGGCGCGAATCATGGCGGGTCCGCCGATGTCGATGTTCTCGACCGCTTCATCGATGCTGGCGTCGGCGCGCGCAATCGTCTCAGAAAACGGGTACAGATTGACGACGAGGACGTCGATCGGCGTGATGCCGTGCTCCGCCATCACCGCATCGTCCGTGCCGCGCCGCCCGAGCAAGCCGCCGTGGATGAGCGGGTGCAGCGTTTTCACGCGTCCGTCCATGATCTCGGGAAATCCGGTGCGTTCGGAGACTTCGATGGCGGCGACGCCGGCTTCGCGAAGTTCGCGAAACGTGCCGCCGGTGGAAACGATCTCGATGTCGAGCGCGGCAAGGGCGTGTGCCAGCGGCACGAGCCCGCGCTTGTCGGACACGCTGAGGAGCGCGCGCCTCACCTTCAGCATCGCAACGGCCGCTGGTGTGCCTGATCAGCGAACAGCCTTACCTGATCAGCGAGTAGCACTTCAGTTTCTTGCGCAGAGTCCCCCGGTTGATGCCGAGAATGCCGGCTGCCTGGCTTTGATTGCCGTGCGTGTACTCCATGACCGCCTTGAACAATGGTTGCTCCACTTCCCCCAGCACCAGATCGTACAGATCACCGGGACGATCGCCATTCAGGCTCGCAAAATACCGATCCAGTGCTTCTTCCGTATGTTTTCTCAGTGGCTTTTTGTTCGACGCCCGTAGCTCCTTATTCCTTTTAGTTTTTTTCTTGACCACTTTGTGAAACTTCCCCAGATAGCTTTTTTCGTGACCAAAGTTCTTGAGAAACGCGCCGGCGCAGCTTTGCCGGAAGATCGAATTATCCCGCGCGAGGCGTTGTTGCACGGAAGCAATGCTCGCGAATCGCCTGCGATGCACACGCGTTCACGGCGTCTGGAACCGCTGCAGAATCCGGCCAGGTTTGCGGGCCACCGAAACGCCAGTTGATCCCCAAAAACTGGTTCAGGCCGTAAAGGTGGGCAGGAATCATATCACGGCGATTCGTTTTTTCTAGCGCTGAAAGCCGCTCGATTCGGGCAAAAAATCGATCGCGCGGCAAGCATGAAATTGGCAGAAAAATTGCAGTTGCGTTCATTCATCAAGCGCCCGCAGGTTTAGGCCGGGAAGTTCATGCGACTTCTTCGGATCGTCGTTCGTGACGGCGTATATCGGCGGGGAAGCGGCGTTCTCACGAAACGGAAAATCAGGGATTCTTGAAAGCTCCTGTTGCGCAACGCACCTGATTGCCGGTCAGCGGGTAGCACACGTTCAGCTTGAAACCTTCGGCTTGCGGCGACAGCGGAGCGATCGTGACACTCGCCTGCAGTCTCGATCCCGGCGCGACCAGGCCGTCGGCCGAGCGAATTTCGAGATACTCCCCGGCCTCCAGCAACTGGCTGGCGATGATTTCTTCGTAACGATCGGTGAGTGCAACGTACAGCAGCGGATACGGCAGCGCGCGCTGCGAGGCGTTCGCGATCGTGGAAGAGATCGTCAGGACGCGGTCGGCGACATCGGTCCTGCCGCGAGTGCCGCCGAATTGCCACGCGTTGACGTCCCATTCCGGGGTGATCGGCGCGCCCGCGAATTCATAGACCGATAGCAACGTCTGTCCGAATGCTCCGTAGGTCGCCAGCGTCCCGCGCCAGGTGTGCATCACCTGCGCTACCAGGAGCAGCGCGAGCGCCGCAACACCTCCCATTGCGGCGTAGCGTGCCGCGCCGTCGGTCTTCCGCCGCACCGGGCGCGCGCTGTCCCGGGTCCGGACGTAGGTGTCCCTGAGGTCGATGCCCTCGTCGGCCGCGTCCCCGCCGCCCCGACCGGGGTCCTCTGCGGCGGCAGCATCGTCCGCTTCAAGCGACGTCCGCACGGATGCGCCTTCCATGATGATCGTCTCAACGTGCGGCGGCGTCTCGGCGGAGCGCGCGGTTCCGCGGCTCGTTTCGCTCAGCTCTTCCGGTGACAGCCTCAGCAGGTCCCGGTCGATGAGACGGTCAATCGTGATTTCCTCTTGCGTCGGCGGCGGAACGTGCTGCCCGACGTCCTCGGGCGCTGATCGCGAGACTCCGGCTTCCGGTTCGTCGACCCTGTCCTCCGCCGGTTCGTCGCCCTCGACGACCGCCGGTTCGCCGCCAGCGTCATAGTCGGGT
>DATABW010000161.1:0-3940 GCA_036259375.1 Woeseiaceae bacterium | reverse complement strand
AGCTCGCGCGTGCTCCCGGAAAGCCTGGGCGGCTATACCCTCGGCGTGCTGGTGCAGACGAATTTCGGCGGTGTGCTCACGATGAACGGGGCGCCGGTCGGGCGGGAGCTCGGTCGGTTCGCCTTCGAGAGCGTTCTCGTGGACGCCGCGGCGGGCGAGGGCGAGGCGCCGGAGGGCTCCATCATGATCGTCGTGGCCACCGACGCGCCAATTTATGCGCGGAATCTGGAACGCCTCGCGATGCGCTCGATCATGGGCCTTGCCCGGACCGGCTCCTATGCCGGCAACGGCTCGGGCGATTACGTGATCGCCTTTTCGACCGACCCGGACCTGCGGACGCCGCGCGAAAGCCGCCACCCGGTACGCGCCGAAACGCTGGCCAACGAGGCCATGTCGCCGCTGTTCGCAGCGGCGGCCGAGGCGACCGAGGAAGCGATTTACAACGCGCTGCTCAAAGCGACGACGGTGGAGAGCAGCCGCGGCACGCTGAGCGCCATTCCGATCGAGTCGGTGGTGGAGGTTCTGGAGAAGTACAACGCGCTCGACTGGGACGAGTCGTTGCCGCCGTAAGTCGCCCGTGAGACGGGCTGCTACTGGATTGGCTGCTTGTAGATCGTGCCCGCCTTCATCACGAAGACCACGTCTTCCATCACCTGGATATCCTCGAGCGGGTTGCCGGGGACGGCGACGACGTCGGCTTGCTTGCCGGCCGCCAGGCTGCCGTGCGTATCCGCGATCCCCAGGAACTCCGCTGCTACGCTGGTAGCTGCCTGTATCGCCTCCATGGGCGGCATGCCGCCCGCGACCATCAGCCCGAATTCGCGGGCGTTGTCGCCGTGCGGCGAGACGCCCGTGTCCGTGCCGAACACGATCGGCACGCCGGCTTCGTAGGCGCGCCGGAACGTATCGTGGATCGCCGGGCCGATGGCCGCTGCTTTCGGCCGGACCAGTTCCGGAAAGAACCCGTCGATCTCCGCCTTTTCTGCCACCCATTGGCCGGCGAGGATGGTGGGAACGTACCAGGTACCGTTTTCCCTCATCAGTTCCATCACCTCGTCGCTCATGTACGTGCCGTGCTCGATTGACGCGACGCCGGCCAGCACCGCCCGCTGCATGCCTTCGGTGCCGTGCGCATGCGCGGCGACCCTGAGCCCGTAATCAGCCGCGGTGTCGACGATCGCTTCCAGTTCTTCCGTCGTGAACTGCGGGTTCTGTCCGCTCTTCGCCACGCTCAGCACGCCGCCCGTGGCCGTGATCTTGATCCAGTCTGTGCCGTCCTTGTAGCGCTGCCGGACTGCCTTGCGCGCATCCCCGACGCTGTTGACGACACCTTCCAGGGGGCCGGGGTCGCCCATGATGGTGCCGGCCCAGCCGTTGGTCGGATCCGCGTGGCCGCCGGTGGAGGCGAGCGACCTGGCAGACGTGAATATCCTCGGCCCGACGACGTCGCCGTCCTCTATAGCCTCCCGCAGCGCGACCGTCACGTTGTACGAGTCGCCGAGGTTACGCACGACGGTGAAACCGGCTTCGAGCGTGCGACGCGCGAACTTTGCAGCGTCAAATGCATAATCGGCTTCGTTCATGATGAATTCGCTGAGCCGGCTGTTCTCGTTGTATTCGCCGTCCAGGTGCACGTGCATGTCCATCAGGCCGGGCAATACCGAATAGCGGGTCAGGTCGATCACGGTGTCATCGGGGCCGGGATCCGTCCAGCCGCGCTCGAGCCCGACGATGCTGTCGCCTTCGATGCGCAGCGTTGTTTCGCCCAGCACCTCGTCCGACTGGCCGTCGATGAGCCGGCCGGCGTGAATCAGGGTGTCCGCAAAAGCGCCGGCGGGCAGCGCGAGCACGGCGGCGAGGAATGTCGGCAGGGCATTATTCATTCTGTTGGCGTCCCCTCGGGTCGATCACAGGTGGATCCCGCAATGATCTTGCATCTTACCGGAGCCCTCCCGCCCACAGAAACCCTTTCTGCGCCAGATGCTTGGAAAGCCGATTGGGTCACAGCAACGGCCCTTTGGGCCTCATAGTATGGACGCTGGACTGACCGCTGATCCGGGCCGGAGCGACATGACAGCTCGAACCGTATCCCTGTCTCTGCAACAGAAAATGTTCGTGACGCTGCTCACGGTCATGGCCGTGCTGGTCCTGCTGAGCTGGATGATCCTGCACCGCACGGTAGTGCCCGCCTTCGAGAAGCTGGAGCTCGCAGCCGCGCACACCAATATGATCCGGGTGCAGCGCGCCATCCAGGAGGACCTGGCCCAGCTCTCGGCCATTGCCGGTGACTGGGCGCCCTGGGACGATGCCTATGCCTTCGTCCAGGGAAGGTATCCCGGGTTCGTGAAATCCAATCTCGACCGGCCAACGCTCGCCAACCTGGATCTGGACCTCCTCGTCATCTATGACCTGGCCGGGAACATGCTCTGGGGCGAGCTGATCCGCGACGGCACGCTTGCCGATCCCGGCGTGCTCGGCGTGTTCGAACCCGGGAATCCCGTGCTCGAGCGGCTGGTCTCTCACCGGGCACTCGACAGCCGAGTCGATGGCCTGCTGAGCACCGCGTCCGGACCGATGCTCGTCAGCTCGCAACCGATCATCACGAGCAGCAAGCGAGGACCGATCGCCGGCACGATGATCATGGGTCAGTTCTTCGATGCGGGGCGCGTACAGGCGCTGCGTGCACGCACCGAAGTGGCTCTCGACTGGTTTTCGCCAGGTGGCGCGTCTCCGCTCGAATCGGCGCTGCAGGCCGAGGTTGTTGCCGCCGGTCCCGAATCCGTCCGCTACGTCAAAGGTGACGAAACCATCGATGCTTACAGCGTGCTGAACGATCTTTCCGGCGAGCCGCTGATGATTCTCCGGGCCAGCACGCCGACAGAGACCTCTGCGCTCGGCGGGCGCGCCGTCAAAGGCGCGCTGTTGTCGCTGTCGATCGCCGGCGTGATTGTCGCACTGGTGATGTGGTGGCTGCTGCGGCATATGATTGCACGGCCGCTGCAGCGCCTTGCGAACCACATCACAGGCATCCGCCGGAGCGGGGACCTGTCGGTTCGCCTGAACGATACCCGCACCGACGAGATCGGCGCACTCGCCGCCGAGTTCGACCGCATGACCAAGGACCTGCACGACGCGCGCCGGCAGCTGCTGGAGCAGTCTTTCAAGGCCGGCAAGGCCGATACGGCGGCGGAGGTGCTGCACAATATCCGCAACGCGATGACGCCGCTCATCAACGGCATCGACCGCGTCTCCCGCAGCCTCGGTGCAGGCTCTTTACGCGTGGGGCAGGCGCTGGACGAATTGGCGGATCCCGAGTGCCCGGCCGCACGTCGCGAAAAGCTCCTGGCGTACGTCGCTTCCGCTTTCGGTCACCTGCAGTCAGCCAGGGAAGGCGCACAGGAAGACCTGCAGACCGCCTCGAGGCAGGCGCACCAGGTCGAAGCGATCCTCTCCGATCAGGAGCGCTATGCGAACGTCGCGCCGGTCATGGAGAACCTGCACCTCGACGAGGTGGTCGAGGAGGCGGCACTCGTATTGCCTGAGCGCGACGAAGGCGGCGTTCGGCTCAACCTCCAGCGGGAACTCGGTCAATATCGCGTGCGCGCGCACCGCGTCGGGCTGGCACAGGTACTCGGTAACCTGATCCTGAACGCCTACGAAGCGATCCAGCGGAACGATCCGGCGAGCGGCAGCATCGAGGTGCTGGCCGACCTGGAGCAGCGCGACGATCGACCGATGGTGCGCGTCACGGTGCGCGATTCCGGCTGTGGATTCAGCGAAGACATCCGCCAGCGCATTTTCCAGCGCGGGTTCACCTCCAAGAAGCCCAGCGAGTTTGCCGGTCTCGGATTGCATTGGTGCGCCAACTCGCTCGCGGCCATGGGCGGCCGGATTCTCGCGGAGAGCACGGGGTCCGGCCACGGTGCCGAGTTCCACGTAT
>DATABW010000160.1:0-11389 GCA_036259375.1 Woeseiaceae bacterium | reverse complement strand
GTGGATCCGGATCTTTTTCTTCAGGTCGTCCGCTTCGTGCTCCAGCGTCTCGATCCTGTTCCGGATCCACCTGCCGAAAAGCCTGTTCATGCCGGTTCCGCGCGAAGACCTGCTGGAGCTCTTGCTGGTGCAGGACAAGATGGCGAATCGCGCCAAGGACGTGTCGGGCCTGATCCTCGGCAGGCAGATGCAGATTCCCGCCTCGATCGCCGATCGATTCGTCGAGTTCGTAAAGCGCTGCGTCGATGCCGCGAAGCAGGCCCGGAAAAGCGTTCGTGAGCTGGATGAGCTGTTCACGACGGGATTTCGCGGTGCCGAGGTAACACTGGTGTCATCGCTTATCGAGGAACTCGACCGGATTGAGACCGACACCGACGCCCTGCAGGCCCGCTTGCGCGCCGAGTTGTTCGCGGTCGAGGGGGACCTGGATCCGGTCCATGTCATATTTCTTTACCGCGTCATCGAACTGACCGGCGAAATAGCCGATATGGCGGAACGCGTCGGTCGCCGCCTCGAATTGCTGCTTTCCCACTAGGGCCTGCCAACCTTCCTTCAGGATCAACAGGTCGCATGAGGATGAGTCACAGGTTCCGGTAACCGGATCGCTGCAATCAAGAACACCAAGAAAACCAGCGGGGAGTTGAATGGAAGCAGAGATCGTCTACGTCAGCCTGGCGGCGGTGTTCGGCTTGTTCATGGCCTGGGGAATCGGCGCCAACGACGTCGCCAACGCGATGGCGACCTCGGTCGGTTCGAAAGCCCTCACGATCAAGCAGGCCCTGCTCGTTGCCGCTGTATTCGAATTCCTGGGCGCGGTGCTGGCGGGCGGCGAGGTGACCTCCACAATCCGCAAAGGCATTGTCAATCCCGATTCGCTGCGCGACTCACCGGCGTTGCTGATTTACGGCATGCTGGCATCGTTGCTGGCTGCCGGCACCTGGCTACTGATTGCATCCCGGAAGGGCTGGCCCGTTTCAACGACGCACTCGATCGTCGGCGCGATCGTCGGATTCGCCGCCGTGGGCATCGGCATGGAAGCCGTGCAGTGGGGGCAGGTCGGCACCATCGTAATGAGTTGGATCGTATCGCCGCTGACCTCCGGCATCATTGCCTACCTGATCTTCGGCAGCGTTCAACAGCTCATACTGAGACACCCGGACCCGCTGGCGCGGGCGAAGCGTTACGTGCCCGTTTACATCTTTTTCGCGGCGTTCACGATCACACTCGTGACTATCCTGAAGGGACTGTCTCATGTCGGGCTGGATTTCAGCGTGACTGAAAGCTACCTGCTGGCCACCGTGATCGCCGCCGCGATCGCAGTGGTCGGCGCGCTCGCCATCAGGCGGATACAGCCCGACCGAAAACTCGAAAAGAAGCAGCACTTCTACACCGTGGAACGGGTATTTGGGGTGCTCATGATCGTCACGGCCTGTTCAATGGCGTTCGCCCACGGTTCCAATGACGTGGCGAACGCGATCGGGCCGCTCGCGGCCGTCATCACGGTGGCGGACACGGGCATAGTCGGCAGCGAATCGCCGCTGCCGCTTTGGGTGCTGGTGCTCGGAGGTATCGGCATCGTCGTCGGCCTGGCCACCATGGGCCGCCGCGTGATCGCCACGGTCGGCGAGAAGATCACGCAGCTCACGCCGAGCCGCGGGTTTGCCGCCGAGCTCGCCGCCGCGACGACCATCGTGATCGCTTCCGGAACGGGCCTGCCGATCTCGACCACGCACACGCTGGTCGGCGCGGTGCTCGGGGTGGGAATGGCGCGCGGCATCGAGGCCATCGACCTGCGCGTGGTCGGGCGCATTTTCGCGTCCTGGCTCGTCACGGTGCCGGCCGGCGCTCTTCTCGCGATCGTGTTCTTTTTCATCCTGAGGGCGGTGCTGCCGTAACAGATGAAGCAGGACGCTCTCGCGCGAAGTGCCTCCTCCCCGATCAGACGGACGGGGAGGCGCTACGTGCTCGGCCTGCTCGTCGTCGTGTACATGTTCAACTTCATCGACCGGCAGATTCTCGCCATCCTGCTGCCGGCGATCAAAGCGGAATTCGGTCTCAGCGATACGGTGCTCGGCTTTCTCGCCGGGTCGGCATTCGCGTTGTTCTATGCGACTCTGGGAGTCCCGATCGCGTTGCTGGCGGACCGCTGGAATCGCCGCAATCTCATCGCGCTCGCGCTCGCCATCTGGAGCGGCATGACGGCGTTGTCCGGTGCCGCGGCTAACGTTACGCAGCTTGCGCTCGCGCGCGTCGGCGTCGGCATCGGCGAAGCCGGCTGCAGTCCGCCGGCGCATTCGATGATCGCCGACCTGTATCCGCCGGCGGAGCGATCGACGGCCATGGGCATTTTTACGCTCGGAATATCGGGTGGCATCATGCTTGCGTATCTTGCCGGCGGCTGGGTGGCGGAGAACATCGGCTGGCGCGAAGCGTTCTTCATCGTGGGCATTCCGGGGCTCGCCCTCGCGCTGCTGGTCCGCTTTACGATCGCAGAGCCGCAGCGCGGGCAATCGGAAGGCAGGCCCGACGACCGCGCCCGGCCCGGGATCGCCACCGTGGCCCGATTCCTGCTGGCGCGCCGCTCATTCATGCACCTGGCGGTGGGCTCGGGCATCGCCGCTTTCAACGGATACGCGGTCATCAGTTTTTTTCCGACGTTCCTGTACCGCAGCCACGCGATGGACCTGACCTATATCGGCATCTGGCTGGGACTCATCCTGGGGCTGGCCGGCGGACTCGGTTTCGCAGGTGGCGGATACGTCGCCGACCGGCTCGGCCGCTTCGGAGCCCGCTGGTCGCTGTGGGGCGTCGCTGCAGCCACGATGATCGGCTGGCTGTTCCACCTGTTCGTATTCCTCGCGCCGGACGAGTACTGGTCCCTTGCATTCTTCGTCGTGCCCTCGATTTTTGCGAACTTCTACCTCGCGACGACCTTCGCACAGGTGCAGGGGCTGGTCGGGCTGCGCATGCGGGCCGTCGCCTCGGCGCTCCTGCTCTTCATCCTCAATCTCATCGGTTTGGGGCTAGGCCCGCAAGCCGCCGGCATCCTGAGCGACTTGCTCGCGCCCGCGTTCGCAAGCGAGTCCATGCGCTACAGCCTTCTGATCGTCGGCGCGATCGCCGGTCCCTGGTCCGCGGTGCATTACCTCCTGGCGGGCCGCCACATCGAACGGGACCTGGCCCGCGCCGACGTTCGGTGAAGGGGCAGGCGCGGTTACACCGCCCGCAGGTACCAGTCGAAATCGACGCTGCTGATCGTATTATGGAAACGGCGCGCTTCGTCGCGCCGGTTCAGGACATAAGCCTTGCAGTAATCGGCCCCGAGGTATTCCGGCAGGATCCTGCTCCGCGCGAACTTGTCGATCGCGGCGTCCCAGCGGTTGGGTATCTTGCGTTTGAGTTCGATGATCTCGCCTTCCTTTACCATGGGGCCGGGATCGCACCGATTGCGCAGTCCGAAATGAACGCCGGCCAGGATGGCGGCAGTCACGAGGTAGGGGTTTGCGTCGGCGCCCGAGGTACGGTGTTCTATGCGGAGGTTCTTTTCGTCGGAGACAGGGATGCGCAGCGCGACGTTGCGGTGGTTCGCGCCCCAGTTCGGCTCGACCGGGGCAAACATTTCGGGGCGCAGCCGGCGGTAGGAGTTGGCGTTCGGTGCGAAGATGGCTGTGGCCTCCGCCATGGTCTTTGCCAGGCCACCGATCGCGTGGCGCAGGCGCGCCGAGTAGGGCGGCGAGGCGGCGTTC
Source organism: Woeseiaceae bacterium (assembly GCA_036259375.1). Taxonomy (GTDB): domain Bacteria; phylum Pseudomonadota; class Gammaproteobacteria; order Steroidobacterales; family Woeseiaceae; genus IDS-8. The sequence goes on along the minus strand of DATABW010000160.1, from coordinate 7,643 downwards.
TCCTTCCCGCCCGAAAAATAATTGCGTCCTTGCCCGTCCAGCAGGCTCAGGTGGATGTGGAGACCCGAGCCCGCGGTCTCCTCGAAAGGCTTCGCCATGAAGCAGGCGACGAAGCCGTGTTGCCGCGCGACAGCCTTGACGACGCGCTTGAGCAGCACGGCGTGATCGCAGGCGAGCGCGGGGTCGTCGACGTGATGGAGGTTGATTTCGAACTGCCCCGGTGCAAATTCCGAGGTGGTGGTGCCGACGGGCAGGTTCTGCGCCGCGCAGGCGTCGAACACGTCGTTGAGAAAGCTCTCGATATCCCACAGGTCGTCCGGGTGATACACCTGCGGCCCGATCTGCGGCCGCCCGATTCCCGGTACGCGCGACACCCGTGCCGTCGGCCGATCCGCCTTGCCGTCGAGCAGGTAGAACTCGAGCTCCGCCGCCATCACGATCTTGAGGTTCATCCTGCGCAGCGGCTCGGCGGCGCGTTCGAGCACGTAACGCGGATCGGCGAAAAACCGCTTGCCGTCTCGCGTGTAAAACCGGAACAGGGCCTGGGCGGTCGGGCGTTTCGCCCAGGGGACCGGCGCGAGGCTGCCGGGCACGACCCTCGTGAAGATGTCCGGATCGCCGTCCTCCGCGGTATACGGAAACCCGGACACGACCTCGCCCAAGGTGTCGAGCAGCACCGTGCCGCCGGGCAGGCAGAAGCCGTCGCGGAAGACGCTTTCGAATTCATTGGCGCGGATGCGCTTGCCGCGCAGAACGCCCGCCAGGTCGGCGACCAGCAGCTCCATGACGTCGGTGCCGGGGTATCGTTTCAGGAACGCGCGCAGTTCAGCCGCCGGGCTGTCGCTCTTCTTGGGCATCTGAACGTTTACCTTTTCTGAAACTGCGCCGCGCGCCAGGCGAGGGCAGCTTTCAGGCCCTCCGCCTCCATGATTTTCCTGAAGGCTGCCGACTCGGCCGTTTCCGTCGTCTCTATGCGAATGTCGTATTCGAGCGCCTGGGCGAGGGCGCGGCGCAGGCCCGCGGTTTCGAGTCCCCGGTTGATGGCTTCCCGGGTGAGGCGCACCGCCTGCGGGTCGTTCGCGGCAATCTCCCGCGCGATGGCCTCCGCCGCTGCGGGCAGTTCGTGGCTCGGCACGACGCGGTTCACCAGTCCGATGGACAGCGCGCGCGCCGCATCGACATTGCCGCCGGTCAACAGCAGTTCTTTCGAATTCTTGAGACCGACGATCCAGGGCAGCACCAGGCACACGATGCCGCTGCCGTAGCGCACTTCCGGAGCGCCGAAGCGGCAATCTTCGGCCGCAACGGTGATATCGCAGACGGCACTGATTTCCATCGAGCTGCCGAGGCAATAGCCGTGCACGGCGGCCACCGTCGGTTTTGAGCAGTCCCAGAAACGCATGATCACGTTGAAATCGCGGGTCAGCTCCTCGCGAATTGCCTCGGCGCTGCCGCTATCGAAGACGGGCGAATCGAGGTCGAACCCCGCCGAGAACGCACGGCCTTCGCCGCGCAGCACGATCGAGCGGACGTCGTCGTCGTGCTCTGCAGCGTCCAGTGCCTGCTCGAGCTCGTCGAGCATGGGACGGTTGATCGCATTGAGCTTGTCGGGCCGGTTCAGCGTGAGGAAGGCGACGCTTTGCGATACGTCCAGTGCAACCAGCGCCATCTCAGACCTTCAGAACGTCGCTGCCGAGCCTGCTCGAGATGTAGTTGCGAATGTCCAGACTGAGATCCTCCATCGGCGCGTACAGGCCATGCCTGAACGGCCGCGCGTGCATGCCCCGTTGCACCCTCTCGCATATTGCCCAGTCCTGCTTGTTGACGAGGTCCCAGAAATCGGCGGCATCGGCCGGATCGAAATCGGGCTGGTTGCGGGTTTCGGGATGGAACAGCAGGCGGCAGTCGATCACCGTCAGTTCCGGTGCCATGGGCCACAGGATGAACATCGCTACGTGGTCCATCGAGAGGCTCAGCATCAGGTTAGGGTAGACCAGTTCCCCGAAGTGCCGCTCTTTTTCCACATCGTTGAGCCCGGGGAAAGGCGGACGCGTGGTCGTGCCCGTCGCGGTGAACGTGTTGGTGCCGGGCTTCTGGGGAATGCCGGCTTCCCAGTCGAGATGGGCGCCGCCGTTCTTGCGGAACTCCGGCACTATCCGGCAGAGCTCGGGATGCACGCCGGCGCAGTGATAGCACTCGTTGTAGTTTTCGAGTATCACCTTCCAGTTGGCGGCGACTTGGTAACTGGCGCGCCATCCGGCGACCAGCTCATCGAGCGGGTAGCGCGTGATGCGGGCCGGTACCGGTCCGAGCTGCTCCTCGAGCGTGGCCGGTTCGTCCCCGACCTTCAGAAAGATGAAGCCGCCCCAGCAGTCGAGTTTCACTTCGTGCAACGACAGGCCGTTCCGGTCCACCTCCATGTAGGGCGTGCGGTGCAGTCGTCCGTCGAAGCGATAGGTCCACGAATGGTAGGGACAGCGGATGTTGGCGACGAAATGCCCGCGCCGCCTTTCAGGATCGGTGGAATCGACGAGCTGGCAGCCGCGATGTCGGCAGACGTTATGGAAAGCGCGCAGCTTCCAATCGTCGCCGCGCACCACGATGATGCTTTCACCCGCGAGGTCTATCGTTTCGAAGCTGCCGGCCGTGAGGAGCTCGTCTTCCCGGCCGACGCAGGTCCATTGATCGTTGAACACCTTTTCACGTTCGCGCGCGAACCACGACGGCTCGATGTACAGATCGCGGTGTAGGGTCGCTTCCATCAGTGATCGTTACAGGCCCGGCCCTGGTCTGAGGCGAATTGGCGCACAAGATTAACACAGGGATTTGGAGCGACGCAGGACGCCTGTTTCACATCGTGGTCCTGCCGGTTGCGTTTCGATTCCGCGCCTGCGCTATGCTGCGGTGACGATTGCGGAGCGTGGAAAAGATGCCCGGGAATAATAAATACGACGCCGTCATCGTCGGCGCCGGCCACAACGGCCTCACCACTGCGGCCTACCTTGCGCAGGCCGGCCTGGACGTGCTCGTGCTCGAACGCCGGTCGGTGGTCGGCGGTTGTGCGGTGACCGAGGAGATCGATCCGGAGCGGGCGCCCGGCTGCCGCGTGTCCACCGCCTCGTACATCGCGAGCATGTTGAGGCCAGAGGTCATTCGCGACCTGAAGCTCGGCAGCTATGGACTGAGGATGGTGGCCTGCGACCCGGGCGTGCAGACGGCGTTGCCGGATGGTCGGGTCATTTCGTGGTGGTCGGACCGCGCGCGACTGGAAGCGGAGCTGCAAGAGAAGGCGCCGGCCGATTGCAGCCGCTTCTTCGAAGTCGATACGGAGCTGAAACGGCTCGCCAGCCGATTGCAGCCCTTCTTTCTCGAACCGCCGCCCGATCCCGACGGCCGCGGCATCGCCCGGTTGCTCGAGCTGCTACGGGTGGGCCGCCGATTTCGCGGCATTGCGGGCCGGGATCTTTCCATGCTGCTGCGGTTCCTGACCGGCTCGTTGGGCGAGTTCCTCGATCGCCAGTTCGAGACGGAAGCGGTCAAGCGTCTCATCCTCTCGAACAGCCTTTACGGCAAACACGGCGGTCCCTACCAGCCGGGTACCGCCATGGGGCTCCTGTTTCATCTGCTCTCCGGCGGTGACGACGAGACCCGACAGGGTTTTGCCGGGCACGTGATCGGGGGAATGGGGGCGATTACCCAGGCCATGGCGGCCTCGTGCCGGGCTTCCGGCGTCGAGATCAGGACGGACGCTCCGGTCATGCGCATCAACGAGAATGCCGGGTACGCGCGGGGCGTGACCCTTGCCGACGGTTCGGTAATCGATGCGGACCTCGTGGTCTCGAATGCCGATCCGAAACGAACGTTCCTCGATCTCCTGCCGGGGGGCTTGAGCGAGGAATTTCGCCGCGAGATCGCCGGGATCCGAATGGCAGGTCCCTGCGGCAAGGTGAACCTCGTGCTGTCGGAAGAACCGTCGGTTCGCGGCATGCCGGCTTCGCACGACCCGGTCCAGCGGAGCCTGTTTACGCTCGCGCCATCGCTCGCGGCAGCCGAAGACAGTTACAACGAAGCGCGCCGAGGCGACCTGCCGACAAAGCTGTGGGTGGACTGCGTCGTCGCCTCTAACGTGGACCCGGAATTGGCGACGCAGAACCGGCACGTCATGACCTGCTTCGTGCAGTACCTTCCCTACCGGTTGTCGAGCGGCGATTGGAACCTGAGGCGGGAGGAACTCGGCGATCGCGTGGTCGAGATCATCGGCGGCTACGCGCCGAACGTGCCGGCGTCCATCGTGGCGCGCCGGGTGTATACGCCTTTCGACCTGGAACAGACCTTCGGCATCACCGAAGGCAACATTTTCCACGGCGACATCAGCCTGGACCAGCTCTTCTTCATGCGTCCCGTCCCCGGCTGGGCGCGATACCGCACTCCGGTCAAAGGGCTGTACCTGTGCGGGGCGGGCACCCACCCGGGCGGCGGCGTCACCGGCGCCCCCGGCTATAACGCCGCCTGGCAGATCCTCAAGGATCGCCGCGTGTAGGATGCCTGTCCCATTTACGGTGCGGAGACCGGGGCAGGTTCCATTTTTCTGTTCGGAGCAGTTTTTCGCCTTGAGGCAAAGGGGGCTCGCCAAAAGCGGCCTCCGCTGCCATAATGTGGAACCGGAAATCACAATATGGTGCTGTATACATGCTGGAAACACGACCACCGCAGGGGGCACAGGCGGCGCTCAGGGCGATCCGGCTCCTCAAACTGTTCACGGCCGAGCGCTCCGAGATGTCGCTTGCGGAACTGAGCCGAGGCTCGGGACTGAACAAGACGACGACACACCGCCTGTTGCGCGCGTTACAAAGTGAAAACCTGGTCGAGCGGAACGCCGCGACCAGCGCCTACAGTTTGGGGCCGGGCCTGATGGCGCTGGGCGTGCAGGCGCTCGCCAGCAGCGATCTCCGTCGGCGCGTTCGCCCGCTGCTCAAGGCACTCGCCAAATCCAGCGGGGAGACGGCGACCCTCGAGGTACCCGTCGGTGACAGCATGCTGATCCTCGACGAAGTGGCCGGCAGCTATGTGGTCGGGGCGGCCGGGAACGTGGGCACGCGATGGCCGCAGTACGCCACCTCGACCGGGAAAGCGTATCTCGCGTTCGATGACAACGGCCTCGAACGCCTGCCGTCGCCTCTGAAGGCGCTGACGGCGAAAACCATTGTCGAAAGGGACGCGTTCCAGCCGCAGTTCATCGAGATCCGCCGCCGTGGTTACGCCACGTCGGTCGACGAGCTCGAAGACGGCTATGCGGCGGTAGCCACAATCATCCGCGGTGCACTCGGCGACGTGCAGGGAACCCTTTCCATAGGCGGTCCCACCCAACGCTTGAATGCCGCTCGCCGTGCCGAGCTCGGCGCCACCCTGTGCGAAGCAGCGCAACACCTTAGCCCTGACATGTAGGAGCCGGTCTGACGGGACGGGCGGCCCGCGGGGTTCGAGTCGCCCGTGAGCCGGCTCCTGCGCCGCGGCGCGGCTATCGCCGGCGAGCGAGGCGCGGTCAGCTCAGCCTGATCCAGGCGGACTTCGATTGCGTGTAGCTGAGCAGGCTCTCCATGCACTTGTCGCGCGCGTTGCCCGATTGCTTGTAGCCGCCGAACGGCTGCGTCATGTCCCCTTCGTCGAAGCAGTTCACCCAGATCACGCCGGCTTCGATGTCGCGGATCAGCCGGTGCGCGCGATTCAGGTCTTGTGTCCAGATAGCGGCGGCGAGACCGTAGATCGTGTCGTTGGCGATCTTCACGGCCTCGTCCGGGCCGTCGAACGGAATGACTGCGGCGACGGGACCGAAAATTTCCTCGCGGGCGATCCGCATCGAATTGTCGACATCGGTAAACAGGGCAGGGGTGACGTAGGCGCCTTTTTGCAGGTTTCCCGGCACTTCGCCGCCGAACCTCAACGTGGCACCTTCCTCGCGCCCGGTCTCGATATACGAGAGCACGCGCCGTTGCGCTTCCGACGTGACGAGCGGACCGAGGTTCGTGGACGGATCGAGCGGGTTGCCAGGCGTATACGCATTCTGCCCCGCTGAGACGAAACGCTCGACAAAGTCATCGTAGATCGACCTCTCGACCAGCAGCCGCGAGCCTGCGTTGCAGACTTCGCCCATGTTCGCGAACACGCCGTTGTAGGCGGCCGCGACCGCGCGATCCAGGTCCTCCAGGTCGCCCATGAATACCTGCGGCGTCTTCCCGCCGCATTCCAGCGACACGCGTTTCATGTTCGACTGCCCGGCGTACTGCAGCATCAGCTTGCCGACCTCGGTCGAACCCGTGAAGGTGACCTTGTCGACGTCGTTGTGCAATGCCAGCGCCTTTCCTGCGACTTCGCCGATGCCGTTGATCACGTTGAATACGCCCGGCGGCCCGCCGGCTTCGACAAAGAGTTCCGCGAGCCTGAGACAGGAGAGCGGCGCCTGCTCGGCGGGCTTGAGGACGACGCTGTTGCCGGCGGCGAGCGCCGGCGCCACCTTCCAGGTCGCCATCAGCAGCGGGTAGTTCCACGGCGAGATCGCGCCGACGACGCCCAGCGGTTCGCGCAGCACGAAATGCATCACGTCGGCTTCGGTGTTCGTGACGCTGCCTTCGATTTTGTCGATGCATTCCGCCATGAACCGGAACGTCTCGATTACGGACGGCAGGTCAATGGCGAGCATATCGCTGATGGGCTTGCCCATGTTGAGCGTATCGAGCACCGCCAGCTGTTCGGCGTGCTCGTCGACGAGCTCGGTGAAGCGATATAGCACTTCCATGCGTTCGCGGGGTGCCATCCGTGACCAGCTTCCGGCGCGGAACGTGCGCCGGGCGGCGGCGACGGCGGCATCGACGTCTTCCCCGGTGGCCGCGGCGACGGATGCAATGACTTCACCGGTGGCAGGATTGACGCTGTCGAAGCGCCCGCCGCCGACGGCGTCCACGAACCTGCCGTCTATGAAAAAGCGTGTCTCGGCGCGGTCGAGCTCGCGCGCCGCGATGTCCTCCCAGGTGGCCAGGACGTGTTCGGATACGGCTTCTATGCTCATTCGTTTCCACCTTGTTCTGTAGGAGCCCCCAGGGGCGGCGGCGATCGATGCCGTGTCGCCCGCAGGACGGTCTCCTACGATGCGTTTGTCACCGCCGCAGATGCGCTTATTGCCGGCGGCTTACGACAAGTGCGTCAACAGCCACAGCGCCTCCCGCCGTGACGATGACCGGGTTGATGTCGATCTCCTCGATGAAATCGCGCAGGGCGTCGACCATCGCCGAAAACCGCGCGGCCAGCTCGCACAAGGCGTCGACGTCGCATGGCGGCTTGCCGCGCAGGCCGTCCAGCAACGGCCGCATCTTCAGGCCGTCCATTCTCCGCCGGGCATAACCTTTGTCAAACGGGGGCAGGGCGAACACGGCATCTTTCAGGACTTCCGCGTGGATACCGCCGAAACCGAGCATCACGACCGGCCCGAATTGCGGATCGCGCCGGGCGCCCAGGATCATTTCGATGCCGGGGCCGGCCATCGGCGCGACCAGTACCCGGGGGCCCAGACGCTGCTCGAGCGCCCGGTAGGCGTCACGCAGCGCCTCTGCGCCGGCCAGGCCAAGCGCCACGCCGCCTTTGTCCGTCTT
>DATABW010000159.1:0-1934 GCA_036259375.1 Woeseiaceae bacterium | reverse complement strand
CGTAGCTGCTCGTGACCAGCGATCCAGCCTCGGCGGTTTGCTGGGTGGCGCCGCGCGTGCGCCAGCCATTGGAGAAGCCGACGCTGCCGATCACGCCGAGGCGCGTATCTCCGAGATCGGTGGCATAGCCGCCGTTTGCCGACGCGCTGAAGTTCGCCGGGATGTCGCCGTTCCGCTGAACGATGAGCGTGTCCTGATTCTCCAGGACCCTGGCATTGATCAGCTGTCCGCCGTTGCCGCGCAGCGCCTTCGGCAGGTCGCGCGTGCCGTCATCGAAGCCGATGATGTCGAGGTCGCTGCCGTAATAGGTGTAGCCGAGCTGCCCGGTCGTCTCACTGTCGCCACTGATCCCGGCACCGACCGTGAAAAAGTTCTCGTCCGGGAGGGCGGCCGTGGTGAGATTGATCACGCCGCCGCCGTACTCGCCCGGATAGTTCACCGAGTAGCTCTTCTGCACCACGGCGCTCGAGACGATGCTGGTCGGAAACACGTCCAACGGCACCACCCGGCGCAGCGGCTCCGGCGACGGCAGGGCTAGGCCGTTGAGCAGCGCGAGGCTGTAGCGATCACCAAGGCCGCGGACATAGACGAAGCCGTTGGTGTTCACGGACAGCCCGGTGACACGCTGCAGCGCGCCCGAGATATCGCCCTCGCCGGTGCGGGCGATCTCCGCGGCGGAGAGGACGCTGATGACCTGTGCGTTGTTCTTGACCGGCTCGGGGATGAACCGGCCTTGGACGACGATCTCGGCACCGTCGGCGCCCGGCGCGGAAATGTCGATTTCCTCTTCGACGTTCTGTTCGGCCGCGGTTTCGGCGGCGGGTTCGGCAACGTCGCTGCCCGCTGGTGGAGCGAGTTGCGGTGTGGTTTCCTGCGCCATGACGGCATGGCTGGTCAGCCCCGTGCCGGCAAGCAGCAGGGCAAGTAAAGAGCGCGAGCGGCTCATTGGGATTCCCCCTGAAACTCGACGGGGAGCGGCGCGCTGCCGCTCCCCCGAATTATTTTGGTTTTGCTCAGGAAACGCGGATGTCGGTGCAGCTCGTCGCGCCGCGCAGGTTCGCGACATCCGAGTTGCAGGTCCAGCCATGCGTCCAGTTGTCGCCCGGGCCGCTGAAGGCGCCGATGTAGTTGACCTGCTGGAAGAAGGAGCTGACCGCGACCACATTGCTTGCGCCTGGAACCCCGAGTTCGTTGGCGCCGGGAGCGATCATCCCGACTGTCGATCCGGTGAGGAACTGCAGCGTGTTGCTGTAGCTGCGGGTCAGGTTCGCGTTGGCCGGGTTGCTGAGCGCGGTTTCCTCGAAGGTGTCAGCGTCCGGGTCGATCAGCAGATCGCAGTCGAAAACGACCGAGCGGAACACCGGCGGGCCGTCTTCCTGCGCCGCGGAGCCTGCCGCCTGCACGGTCTGCGCGTTGTCCACGTCGAGACAGCCCTGATTGCCGGTGCTGCGAGCGATGACGATGCCGTTCAGGAACGTCGCGTCGGCGCCGCCTCGAATGCGGAAGACCGGCTCGTTCGGCGTGTTCTGGATGAACGTGAAGTTGGCGACCTTGAGCTTCTGGCGCGGAAGAGCGTCTTCGGCGCCGCTGCTGTCGATTTCGAAGATCGTCTGCGATCCGGGAGAATCGCCGACCGTGCCATTCGCGCGACGCACGACAAGCGCGAACTGGATCGCTCCGCTATAGCCGTTGTCGGTGTCGAGCGGGTCGTCAGAAACACCGGTGATCACCAGGTGGTCCATGTTCTGCGTGCCACCGAACGATTCGATGCCATCATCCAGGCTGTTGTGGATCTGGATGTGGGACATGACCGTGCCCGAGCCGACGCCGCCAGTGGTGATGCCCTGGATCTCACTGGCGTTTGCGCCGACACCGGTGAAGTTCACCTGGACGTAGCGCAGGATGCCCGAGCTATCGTTGGCGACGTTGCCGCC
>DATABW010000158.1:0-2128 GCA_036259375.1 Woeseiaceae bacterium | reverse complement strand
CCGCAGACCAGCACGTCGCAGGTGACGTCGCTCAGCTCTGTGTTTTGCAGGTGAGCCGCCGCGATGTTCTGGTCTGCGGAAACGATGCCTCGGCCCGGGAAGTCGTCGTCGGGATAGCGCAGGACATGGGTTTGAAGGCCTGGCACGCCGGCGCCATCGACAACTCCGTCGTATCCGAGGCGCTGACGTCCGTGCTGATCTTCATGAACAAGAAATACGGCCTGGAGGGCGCGGGCATCCGGATCGTTGCGAAGGGCGGCACCTGATCGTCAATCTTCGCTCGTGCCGTCGCCCCTCAAGCTTCTTTCGCGATAGCTGCTGGGCGATTCCCCCGTCCAGGCGCGAAAGGCCCGCGAGAAGCTGCTGATCTCCGAGAAGCCGAGCAGGAAGGCTACCTCGCTGATCGAGTGCAGGTTCTGGTTCATGTATTGCTCGGCCAGCTCGCGGCGGGTTTCGCTCAACAGATCGCTGTAGGTCGTGCCGCGGGCAACCAGGCGGTTCTGCAGCGTGCGTTCGCTCAGGTTGAGCTGCGCGGCCACCGCCTGTTTGCTGCAATCGCCGGAGGGCAACAGGCCGATGAGCGAAGCCCGCACCTGGGCGATGATGTCATTGCGGTCGATCTGCCGCAGCAACGCGAGCACCACCTGGTCGTTCTGCCGGGCGAGCTCCGCGTTGGCGGCCGGCAGGCGGACGTGCATGTCGCTCAACCTGAAAACCAGCGTGTTTTTGGGGCTGCCGAACTCGATCGGGGCGCGGAACCAGTTGCTGAAGCGCTCGGCGCCGTTCGCCGGTTGCGGACGGCGGAGCCGGACACGGAGCGGATCGAAGTTGGGCCTGTAGATGAACCGGCTGAAGCGCATCAGCGTGGCCAGCCAGGCGTCCTGGGGTGCGTACGCCGTGCGGCCCGTGGCCGGCAGCATCGAAAGGTGGAACTCTTCAGCGATCTCCTCGGCTTCGGTAACGGCGTTGGTCGAGACGAGGCCGAAATACCGCACGATGCGCCGGCAGAACGATTCCAGGTCGTTGCTGGCAAACAGGGAGTAACCGAGCGCGTGCAGTGACGTGGGGTGCACGTGCTCCGCGATGGACAGGCCGAATGACGGGTCCTGCGTGGCTTTTTCCGCCAGTTCGTACACCAGCGTCATCTGGTCGGCGGAATACCGGACCGACGGGTCGCGCGCGGTCAGGATATCGATGCCGGCGCTGGCGAATATCGCCCGGCTGTCGATTCCCCGCTCATCGAGCGCCTGCGCGACTGCGACGGCCCAGCTCGCGATGACGTTCCTGTTCAGATGCTCCATGCCCGGTGGCGTGCTCATTAGCCCGTGTTCAAGGTCCGGCGGTGCGAGACCTGTCCGCTCTCAACGCCGCGACAAAATCAACTGTCGTCCGCGCCAGCGCGATCCGGTCGGCTTGCGTGCGCATTACCGTGTTGGCGACCTTGACGGCGACGCCGCTCGCTGCAATCGACGGCGCCAGCGATTCATCCGCGGCGTCCACGATAAAGCCGTCGATAAAGGATCGGTAATGTTCCGCGACCGCCGCGGGCGAAACGGCCAGTCCGAGCTCGCGCATGATTTTTGCCGTCGGGCCCTTTATTGCATCGCCTCCGACGATCGGCGTGATCGCAACGACCGGCGCCGCAGCGCGGGCCAGCGCGTCGGCAACTCCCGTCAGCGACAGGATCGGGCCGATGCTGAGAAACGGGTTGGATGGGCAGATGACGATTCCGCCGAGCTCCCGTTTTTGCAGCAGATCGGCGAAGCGCGCCGAAGGTTGCGCCCGTTCCGCGCCTTCGAACAGGATCCGCGAAACTGCAGGCTCGCACCGGCGACGCACGAAATAGTCCTGGAACGCGAGCGTCCCGGCATCGGTATCGAGCACGGTTCTCACGCGATCCTCGCTCATCGGGATGATCTCGGCGGCGACGCCGAAGCGTTCCGCGAGCTCTGCGGTGATCGCCGACAGGGAGCGTCCGGCCCGCAAGGCGTTGGTCCGGTACAGGTGCACGGCAAGGTCCTTGTCGCCGAGCCGGAACCACGTTTCCAGCCCCAGCCGTTCGAGCTCCGAGAGGAACGACCACGTCTCCCCCGCACGACCCCAGCCCGTCTCGGTGTTACTCAGGCCC
>DATABW010000157.1:0-3313 GCA_036259375.1 Woeseiaceae bacterium | reverse complement strand
AGATATCATTTCAGCCGCCCCGGTGGTACGGCCTGAACCTGAGGTATTCGTTTTGAGGTCTCGCTACCCGGAGCCCGGCGCCAATACCACGATACCTGTCTCAGCATCGACAGCTACAGCGAAGACGGCAACCGCTGGGTGCAGGAATCCTGCCGCGCATTTGACCGCCGGCTGCCGGAGATCAAAAAGAACTACGAGCCGATGAACCTGTTCCGGCTGGACCCGGACATCCCGCGGGGCTGCTTGGAACAACTCCCCACGAAGCTCGGATAAGCTTGTTGACGGAGAGCACAAAGGTACGCGGCTATAAGGGCAAGGGAGTTGTTCAATGGCGCTGACTGCACCTTTTTGTTGCTTCTGAAGCAACTCGAACTGCGGGCGAACGCAAAGTAGTGATCACCTGCCGCGGCAGGTAAGGTTCAGCGTGTGTGCGCAGAATACCTTTGCCGAGGATACACATGATAAGCCGGCTCGCGACGCCCCGAGTCGCCCGTGTCTTGCTGGTGCTGACGGCTTTGTGCCTCTCTGCAAGCCACGTCATTGCCAGAAGCGTCCACGGGGAGATTCCGCCGATCGGCCTGTCGTTCTGGCGCTGGGTAACCGGTGCGCTGATTCTCGCCCCGCTGGTGTTGCCGAAAGCACTGAGGAGATGCGAGGTCTACCGCGAACACGTGCCGATCCTGGCCGTTCTCGGCTTCCTGATCGTCGGTAGCACGACCGCCCTGTTCGTGGCGCTGAATTTTACGACAGCTGTGAACGTATCGCTGATCAATGCGATTCAGCCGGTTCTGACCGTCATGCTGGCCGTGGTATTCCTGCGGGATCACATCTCCAGGGCCGGAATGGCCGGGATCGTCGCCGCGACGCTAGGTGCCCTCGTCATGCTTACGGAAGGCGATTTCAGCAATCTGTTCAGGTTCAGGCTCAATGGCGGTGATCTAATTGCTCTCGCAGCGACCGTCGGACTGTCGCTGTATGCACTCAATCTGAAAAGGCTGCCAGCGGACTTGTCGATGACCGAGTCACTTTTTGTGATATCGCTGACCGGGAGTTTGATGTTGCTGCCGCTCTACGTTCTCGAATCCGTTATCTATATGCCTGTCCCGATGCGTACCGGCACGGTCGTCGTCGTCCTCGAGCTTGCGCTCCTGGTGTCGGTGTTCGGCAACCTGATGTGGAATTTAGGAAACCGGGTTATCGGCCCGGCTCATGCCGCAATGTTCATCAACCTGATTCCGCTGTTCGGTGCGGCGCTTGCGATAACCTTTCTCGGCGAACGTATCTTTTTCCATCACTGGGTCGGCGCTTTGCTGATTTGCACGGGAATATGGGCGATAGTCGGAGGCATCAACCCCAAGAGATGAGGTCCGCCGATTGCCTGACATTGCAGCAGCTTCCCGCCCGAGCGCCAACATCCAGCCGGCGCCCCCGCGGACGAAGCTTGTTACGGCGTAAGCGTCGACCAGTTCCTCAGCAGGTGATCGGCGGTGCGTGCGGCAACGGCGTGCACCGTAAACGTAGGATTGACGCCTCCGCTGCTGGGAAAGAGACCCGGTCCCGCGATGACCAGGTTGGCGACGTCGTGGCACTGACCGTAACTGTTGGTTACCGATGAGCGGGGATCGTCACCCATGATCGTGCCGCCCATGATGTGCATCGGACCGCGTGGTCCCGTCCATACCTCACCGGCGCCGGCCGCGGAGAATACGGCCTGGCCTTCTTCGAGCACCGCCTGCCAGAGCGCCTGGCTCGCCGGATCGGCGGTATGCGTTACCGTGGCCAGCGGTACCCCGTGCGAATCCTTTCGGCTGCCCAGCCGCACTGCATTGGTCGCAACCGGCAAATCTTCGACCACTGCAGTCATGGACGCAAAACCGCGCGCTGCTCGTCGCATGAAGACGTGCAGGTCGTCACCGAACAGGTCCGGGCGCGTCGTGCCGATGCCGAGCAGGTCGTTCGGCCGTACCGCCTGTGCGATCATCCACTGGTAGCTGCCGAGCCCGCCCTGGCCGGCATGCGTGTCCTTTGCATAGCCGTCCTGGTTGACGAGCTGCCCGCCAAAGGCGCCCATGTGGCAGCGGGTGTCTTCCTCGAACAGCCCGTAGATCAATCCGGCGGCGTGGCTCATGATGTATCGGCCGACGAGGCCGCTCGAGTTGGCGAGCCCTTGCGGATGCCGATCCGAGGCAGACGCCAGCAGCAGGCGGGGATTCTGTACGGCAAACGCGGCCATGATGATGACATCGGCCATCACCTGCTCGCGGTCCCCGTTGCGGCGCGCCAGTTCGACGCCCGTCGCGCGCTCGCCGCGCTCGTCCGTCAGGATGCGGGTCACCGTGGCGTCGGCCTCGACGATGGCGCCCGCTGCCAGCGCCTCCGGCAGGTGCACGGTCAGCGGATTGGCCAGTGCACCGATTGGACAGCCGGCGTCGCACCACCCGTCCCAGACGCAGGGTGCGCGGCCCTTGTAAGGCCGCGAGAGTACCGCAAGGGGGAGGGGAGCCGTGCGCATGTCGCGCGCGGCAAATCCCCGCGCAATCACCTCGCCCTGGGGGAACACAGGCACCGGCGGCAGCGGGTAAGCTTCTCCGGGTGGCCGCCAGACCTCGGCGTCGGCATCGCCGGACACGCCGACTTCGCGCTGCACCGCGTCATACCACGGCGCGAGGTCGGCGTAGCCCATCGGCCAGTCGAGACCGCGATCAAACCGTGTGCGCAGTTCGAAATCCTCGGCGTGCAGGCGAGGCCAGACCGCGTAGTGGTGCAGCGCGCTGCCGCCGATGCCGTATCCGGAATTGAAGACATGGCCGACCGCGTGCTCACCTTCTTCGATCACGGGCGCGCCGCCCCATTTCAGCCGCCGTGCCCAGATGCCCGAGCTGATGAGGTCCTCGGCGCCCCGAGCCGGCCCGGCTTCGAGCACCACGACCGATTTGCCGCCGCGAGCGAGCTTTGCCGCCATGGCACTGCCGGCGGCGCCGGAGCCGACGATGACTGCGTCTACCGCTTCCGCCGGCAGGCTCACGAGCCCCACCGGGTCGGCGGCGCGATGTGCGCGCGATAAGGGAGCTCCAGCTCGTCGAAGCCGGCCACGGTCCCGTAGGTCACGTCCAGGGCATCGTTGCGGAGCACGAAGAAGAAAAACGGCGCCGGAGGTCCGCCTTTCCAGCCCGGAGGTTCTTCACGCCCCATCAGGCCCACGAGCTCGCGCTGCCGTCCGGCGTCCAGCGAAACAAAGCTGTTTCCATAGGAGGTTCGAGCTGCACTCTCGAGCGCGCCGAGGCCGTTCCGGTAGAAGGTCGTGAAGGGCGGC
>DATABW010000156.1:0-2794 GCA_036259375.1 Woeseiaceae bacterium | reverse complement strand
TACCGGTCGCCCGTGGACCGCCTTCTGCAAGCCAGGTATCAACGGTGATACAGTGCCCGGCAGGAGCCCGTCCCATCGGCCATCCTTTCTGTTGAAGCTATCCCCCATGCCCGCCATCAGCACTTTCGACATTTTCAAGATCGGCGTCGGGCCCTCCAGCTCGCATACCGTCGGTCCGATGAAAGCCGCGCGCGCTTTCGTGGACAGCCTGGAGGCCATCTCGGGGCCGGTCGCCGGCGTGAGCGTGCGCCTGTACGGGTCGCTGGCCTACACGGGCAAGGGTCACGGAACCGATTCCGCTGTGCTTCTCGGGCTTTCCGGCCAGCGGCCGGACACGCTCGATCCGGACGGTGTCGAGCCGATGCTCCGCCGCATACACGGCGAACGCGTCCTGAACGTACCCGGCACGGGCGAGATCCCGTTCGCGCCGGAAAAGGACCTTGTCTTCGACCTCGAAGACGAGCTGCCCAGGCACACCAACGGCATGCGTTTCACCGCGTTCGACGCGGCCGGCAAGGAGTTGCTGCGCGAGGACTGGTATTCGCTCGGCGGCGGCTTCGTCGTACGGGGCGACGAGCCGGAGCCGCAGGCACAGGAAGGGGAGCCGCCCTTTCCGTTCACGAGCGCGTTCGAGCTCCTGCAGACGGCGGAGCGCGAAGGACTTTCCATCGCCGAGCTCATGTATCTGAACGAAACGCACTGGCGTTCGGCAAATTAAGTACGCGGCCGGCTCGATGCCGTCTGGGACGCCATGCAATCTTGCGTGCAACGCGGACTGGTCACAGAGGGCGTGCTGCCGGGACGCATGTCGGTGATCCGCCGGGCCCCGAAGCTCTACCGGATGCTGAGGGAGCGTGGCAAACGCGACGGCCTCGACACGATGGATTGGGTCAACGCCTTCGCCATCGCCGTCAACGAGGAAAACGCCGCGGGCGGCCGCGTCGTGACTTCGCCGACCAACGGCGCCGCCGGCGTAATTCCGGCGGTGCTGCACTACTATCGCGAACTGGTGCCGGAGTCGAACGAGGAGGGCGTGAAGCGATTCCTGCTTACGGCCGGCGCGATCGGCATTCTCTACAAGATCAATGCGTCGATCTCCGGCGCCGAAATGGGCTGCCAGGGCGAAGTGGGCGTCGCCTGCTCGATGGCGGCGGCCGGCCTCGCCGCCGCGCTCGGCGGCTCCAATGCGCAGATCGAGAACGCGGCAGAGATCGGCATGGAACACAACCTGGGCCTGACCTGCGATCCGATCGGCGGCCTGGTGCAGATTCCCTGCATCGAGCGCAACGCGATGGGCGCGGTCAAGGCGATCAACGCGGCGCGGCTCGCGCTGCAGGGCGACGGCTCGCACAAGGTGTCACTGGACCAGGTCATCGCGACGATGCGCCAGACCGGCCTCGACATGTCGACGATCTACAAGGAAACCTCGCGTGGCGGTTTGGCCGTGAACGTACCGGAGTGCTGAATCCGGGGGCTGCAGGAGCCGGAACAGGCTCCTAAAGCGGCCCGTTGGGGGAATCGCAGAGGCCGAGCTCTACGGGGCGCTCCTGCCGCAGGTCCCAGGTATCGGTTTCGATGTTGAGGGAAACGATGCCGCAGGTAGGGATGGATTCGGTAACGCCGGGCAGCAGGTGATTGGCAAGCTCGGTCAGGCCCGGATTGTGGCCGACCAGAACGATGCTGTTGAACGCGGCGTCCTGTTCCGCCATGACCTCGAGCAGCTTGTCGAGGCTCGCCAGGTAGAGGCGGTCCTCGCGGTGCAGGAACTCGACAGGATAGGAAATCGTCCGTGCGAAAAGTTTCGCCGTGGCCCAGGCGCGCGCGGCCGGGCTGCTCATGATCAGGGACGGGCGGATGCCGGCATCGGTTATCCGCTCCGCCATGAGCGGCGCGTCGGCTTCGCCGCGCGGGGACAGTGGCCGCTCGTAATCGGAAAGGCCGACGTCGTTCCTGCCGGATTTGCCGTGGCGGAGGATCGTGAGCGTCTTCATCGGGAGCAGTTTACCCCAGGCGGCGATTCGGGAGCCGGCATCTCGCCCGGCGCAAGCACTACATCATGCCGGTCTGGAGCCTTGCTTCCTCGGACATCATCGAGGCGTTCCAGGGCGGGTCGAAGACGAGTTCCACCTGCACGTCTCCGACGGTCGGCACGATGCCGATCTTTTCCCGCGCATCCTGCACGAGGATGTCGCCCATGCCGCAGCCCGGCGCCGTCAGCGTCATGTCGACGCTGACGGAGCGCTGCCCGTCAGGCATCGGCTTGACCTCGCAGCGATACACGAGCCCCAGGTCGACGATGTTGATCGGGATCTCCGGGTCGTAGCAGGTCCTCAACTGCTGCCAGACCACCTCCTCGATGTCCTTATCGGTTGCGTTCTCGGGCACCGCCGGCGGCGGCACGGGCTCCTTGCCGAGCGCATCGGCATCGAGCCCCGCGATGCGGAAGAGGTTGCCTTCGATATAGACCGTAAAGCTGCCGCCGAGCGCCTGCGTGATGAACCCCGGGGTTCCCTCGCGCAGGTTGACGGTCTCGCCGGCCGGGACGATCACGGCGCTCACGTCACGGGTCAGTACGAACGGTTCCTGGGTGTGGCCGAACATTCGTTACTCCGTCGAAACCCGCGACTGTTGCGTCCGCAGAGCCGAGTTCAGGGCGTGCCAGGCGAGCGTCGCGCACTTGACGCGCGTGGGGAATTCCTTGACGCCCTCCAGTGCCTCCAGCTTTCCGAGCTCGAGATCCGCGGGCGCTTCGCCGACGCTGACGGCCTCGGCGCGGCTCGCGAGCCGCTGGATC
>DATABW010000155.1:0-2531 GCA_036259375.1 Woeseiaceae bacterium | reverse complement strand
GCTCGCGGGTGCGGTTGTAGACGGTCAGCTCGAAGCCGGCGCGCCGCAGGCTGGCCGCCTGCCGGTGGAAATTTCCAACAATTCGCGAGTTGCGAAGACGAGCGACGGGCTCGGAACGCTACGTTCCCCCTGAGCTTTGACCGGCTTGCCCAGCCCGGCGTCCACGCGATGGACGCTCACATCAGGCCGCCGATTCGGCGTCAGTTCTCCTCATCTCTGTCACCGAGCGCAGCATTCCCGTTCCTTAACCGCACAATCCTGCACAAGTCAGTCCGTTATCGGACCGTCCGGCTTCGATCATTTGCGATACATCGCCGCAATTGGCCAGTCTTAACTAGTCTTAACTTGTGAAAGCGCGACCAGACCTGTCAATTCGTCCAACGAGCAGAAGCACCGGCAACAAGAAATACTGGGATGGAAGACGCAATGCGTGCAGCAGCAGTCGCGGCAACGGTGGATTCTTCGGAGCCGTACGTGATCCAGAATATGGTGCTCGCCACGCTTGCCGCACACGATTTCGAGTTGCTTCGACCGCATCTCATTCCCGTCGAACTCAAGCGGAATGCGATCCTCCACGACACGAACAAGCCCGTGGAGGCCGTGCATTTCATCGAGAGCGGCGTGATCTCCCGGGTGGCCCGCACCCAGCAGGACGGACCGGTCGAGGTCGCGATGGTGGGGCGGTTCGGATTTGTCGGCGTGTCCGTCGTGCTGGGTACGACAGGCGCCTTGCAGCGCACGGTCGTTCAGGTGCCAGGGCTGGCGCTGCGGATCGATGCGAAGGACTTGCAGCGGATCATGCTGGAGTCGCCGGCGATCAAGGACCACCTGCTTCGCTATGTGCAGCTGCTGCTGATGCTGAAGGCGCAGGTTTCGCTTTGCAACGCCAGGCATGAGATCGACAAGCGCGTCGCGCGGTGGATGCTGCTCGCGAGAGAGCGCATCGGGAGCGACCAACTCCCGGTGACGCACGATCTGCTCGCGTCGATGCTGGGAGTGCGCCGCCCGGGCGTTTCAGAAGCCCTCGCAAGTCTTGAATCGGACAATGTCGTCCAGCGCTCACGCGGAGCGCTTCACATTGTGGACGTCGAGCGGCTGCGGCAGAAGAGCTGCGAATGCTACAAGATAATCTACGACAGGTTCGGAATGTTGCGCGACATGAAGCAGCACGGACACGCGATGACGATCGCAGACTAGCTCGAGCATCGGACGCCGGGGACGTCGCTCCGGACCGGTATCCGACCGAGACCGTCATGCTCAATATTCCGCGCCGCTTCAGTCATTTCGTCTACGGGGTCATCCAGTCCGGGCTCACCTGCCTGGTCGCTGCCGGTATAACCAGCGCTCCCATGCTCAACGATGGCGGCTTCATCAGCCATTGGTTCGTTTCGTGGCTGGTCTCCTGGGCGATCATGTTGCCGGTGGTTTTGCTGGCAGCCCCGCAGATCCGACGCATGACGCGCTTGCTGACCCGTGAAGAGGCATCCGAGCCGCAGGTCGGCGGATAGGGATTACTCAGCTCGAGGCAGCCTGCGGCGCAAGCGCGGCTGCGCGCGCAAGTAAGTTTCCCGGTCACGACAGCCTTGGTAATGAAAACGAAATCCCCGGCAGGTTGCCCTGCCGGGGATCTTGGCCTGGTAGCTTCAGGCTCTGCCGATCAGAAGAAGCGGCGGACCGAGAAGATGCCCGAGAACACGTTCTGGTCCCGGATCTCGTAGGCCGCATTCGGCTTGAAGCCCGAGATCACCGGCTGGTTGTAGACCACGCCATCGCCATGGGCGACGTGGTGGTTGGTCCACATGAACTCGACACCGATGGTCAGGTCGCGAACCGGCGTCCAGTAGGTGCGGGTGCCGGCGCCGATGATGCGGTAGTCCCAGTTGCAGGCGCCCGTGTTGGAGACGTTGACGCCTCCCACAGTCAGCGTGCCCGACGCGCTGCCCCCGGCGAACCGCGAGCACAGGATCGCGTTGGCGGTCGAGTTGTAGTCGAACACCACCGCGCCGCCGTGCACAGACGTCCGCCACTGGGCGTTCCAGCCGTGATCGAAGGCGATCGATCCGCCGTAGGCGGTCGTCAGCTGCTGGCCGGTCGGGGCAACGGCAACGCCTGCACCGACGCGCGGCGCCGAGGTGTACACCGAATCCCACACATAGCCGCCGGTGATGCTGCCGTAGGCGATGTCCGAGCCGCCGTAGAGGGCGAATGCCGCAGTCGGGCCGATGGCGCTGTAGGCGAGATGGGTCGCGCCCTTCGAGTACGTACCGCCGATGTACAGGGCATCGTTGACGCCGGTCGGCAGGTTGAACTTGAAGGCCGCGTTGACGCCGCCGCCGATCTTGTCGGACGGAGCGCCGGAGAGCTCCGAGCAGCCGCCCGCCGCAACCGTCGTCGTGCCCGATACGCCACCGCAGTTGTAGGCGACGTGGTTGTTGGTGATGGCGCCCGACAGGTGGAAGCCGCCCCAGGCCTGATTGATGCTCAACTGGCCGACACCCAGGGCGGGCAGACCTGGCCCGAGATCGTCGGCC
>DATABW010000154.1:0-3491 GCA_036259375.1 Woeseiaceae bacterium | reverse complement strand
CGTGGAAGAGCCGCCGGAACGCACAGCTCCGCACGGTGGTGCCCGCAGAAGAGGAATAGGCGCCTTTCCTTCGAGCGCGTCCGCCTACCCCTTGCCGCGCCTCGGATTACGCCAATTTCCGGTCAGCCGCCGCAATCCCCGAGTTCAACCCCTCTTCCGCTGTCGCTCCCGGCCGCGCGTTTCGCACCACCTGCTGAAGCAGGTCGCGAAACTCATCCAGAGTCGAGACTACATGCTGCGCGCCGGCGGCTTTCAGGAGCTGGCGACTGCGCTCCGGCGCGCTGCGCGAGTTCAGCAACCGGCCGACGATGAGTGGGACTGCCGGCAGGCGCGCACGCAGGCGCTTGCAGACGTGCCGCGTTGCCATCAGGTCGCCCGGCAGCGAGGCGATACACACGGCCGCAGGCTTCCGTGCCTCGACTTCGGCGATACGTTCTCCAATGAGTGCTTCCGGAGACAGGATCTGGAGCGTGCAATCGGTTTCGCGAAGCAGCACCCCGAGGAGCTGCAAGGCAATATCGTCGAGCGTGTCGCGCACGGGCATGCCGATCAGCAGTACGGGCTCCGTCGCCGGGCGCTCCGGCTCGTCCTCCGCATCTACGCGGCCTGCCGACTCGCTGTCCAGGTCCTCGACCATCTCGTCTATCATTTCGCGCAACGCGCTCTCGACGTACTCGCCGTCTTCAGCGATCACGCGCCCTGCGGCCAGGTCGCGCTTGAGCGCGAGCAGCGAGCCGAGGAGCAATTCATCGCAGGTCTCGGAGAGCGGATGATCCTCACGGTGCTCCTCGACGATATCCTCGGCTTCGTCCTCGTCGCGCGCCAGCAGGCGCTGGTATAACCAAAGGTGCGGCTGCAGCGCCGGCCGCTCGCTGAGCAGCCGATCGAATGCCGCCAGCTCCGGGACGTACCTGGAGAGCACCACGAGGCACGCGGTCATCGGAGTCGAGATGACGAGGCCCAAGGGCCCCCACAGCCAGGTCCAGAAAATGGCCGCCACGATGACGGCAATGGGCGAGAGCCCGACACTCTGCCCGTACAGCCAGGGCTCCATCACGTTGTTGCTGAACAGCTCGAGCACCAGGAAGAGGCTGACGACGAGCACGACCTGTTCCCAGCCCGGCGCGGTAATGAGGCTCACCGTGATCGGCAGCAGGGCCGCCAGCCACGGTCCCACGTAGGGAATGTAGCGGAGCACACCGGCAGCGAGTCCCCACAGGGCGCTGTAGGGGACGCCGATGAGATACAAGCCGAGCCCGACCGCCACGCCCATCGAAGCATTGATGATGAACTGCATGAGCAGGTAACGGCTGATGCGCTGACCGGCCTCGGCGAACGCTTTCGTGGTGACCGCGAGCGAGGCTTCGCCTGCAAGGCTCACGAGGCGGTTGCGCAGGTCCTCACGCTTGATGAGCATGAAGATGGACAGCAGCATCGTCAGGCCCGCGGTCGCGGCCGCCTGGAAGACCGGGCTCAGGTATTCGGCATCGCCAAAGCTTTGCTGTTCCGGCTCGACCGCCACTGTCACCGGCTCGCCTCGATCGTCTTCGGCCGCTGTTGGCGCCTGGGCCGCCGCGTCGCGCTGGACGTCTTCGCTGATGTCCTCGATCGTTTTTTGCACGCTCTCGATCGTGCCGCCACGTGTCATCGAGCGGAGATCGCCGATCTTGCTGCGGATGTTCTCCCGGTATTCAGGCAGCTCTTCGGCAAGCTCCCCGAGCTCGCCCGCGACGACGTAACCGAGTGCGCCGATCAGTCCCGTTACGCCGCTGGCCACGATGATGACTGCGACGATGCGCGGCAGCCCCCACCGGTCCAGCCGCGTGACGAGCGGACTGATCAGGAAGGTGACCAGCGCCGCCAGCGCGAGCGGGATCAGCACGACCTGGCCCCAGAAGAGCAGGCCGCAGATGATGGCAAAACTCGCCAGGCGAGCGGCTGTCGATAGCGCAGTCGGCCAGTTTTGCTTTGCAGCGACGGCCATCAATTCCTCCCCGGCGGGAAAGAGCAGAGCGGAAGGTTAGAACGATTCTATGCACCTTCCGTGCCACGGGGATCACGGTTTACCGCCGCTACTTCAAAATCCTGCGTCCCCGGTCGGCCAGGCCGGGCTGTCACCGAATTGCTGCCCCCGCTCATCCACGTAGCGGATAGCCTCCTCCATGATCTCGAGACCCTCACGCAACGTCTCCTCCTGCATGTTGAGCGCCGGGTACATGCGGATGTTGTCTTCACGATCGCTGATCGCCCAGACGCCGTTCTCCAGCATCCGGCTACGCACGGCGCGGGCGTACCACCAGTCCTTCTCACCCGGCTCCGGGCTCTGGATGCCGACGCCGAGCAAGAGGCCGCTCGTCCGCACTTCGCGCACTATCCCGTAACGCTCCCAGCCGCGCATCACCTGCGCCGCGATCTCGCCGAGCTTCGCCGCGTGCTCGACGACGCCGTCACGCTCGAAGATCTCCAGCGTCTTCAGGCCGGCAGCGCAGCCCGCCGGCGTACCGGCGAAAGTCGAGCCGGAATGGAACTCCGGGCAATCCCCAAGCAATTCGTCCTTTGCCGCAATACCGGCGCAGGGTGCGATGCCGCCGGACAGGTTCTTGCCGACTACGAGGATATCCGGCAGCACGTCGTAGTGGTCGATCGCCCACATCTTTCCGGTCCGCCCCAGCCCCGTCAGGACTTCATCGACGACGAGCAGCCAGTCGTTCTTGTCGCAGAGCTCCCGCAGGCCGCGAATGAAACGCTTCGGCGGGATCCAGTTGCCGCCTTCGGCGAGGCCCGGTTCCACGATGACGGCCGCGATCGAATCGCGCGGCGCGATACTTTGCGGCACGTGGTTGTCGAGGTACCAAAGGCAGTACTCGACGTACTGTTCGAGCTCCATGCCGGCCGGGCGGCGATCGGTGAACGGGTAGGGCGCCTTGATCACGCCGCCGGTCCAGGCTTCGAGATAGCGGTTCAACTCGCTGTCGAAGCCGCACATGAGCTTCGTGCCGAGCCCCATCCCGTGGTACGCGGAGCCGAAGGTGATGACGTAGCGGCGTTGCTTCTTGGTCAGCGCCAGGTGCACCGCCGCCTCCGCAGCATCCGTCCCCGACACTTCGTAGTTGAAGCGCGGCAGGGCCCGCTGCGGCATGATCTGCGCCAAGCGCTCCGCGAGCTCGTAACGCAGCGGGTGGTCGTAGTGAAAGCCGTAGCGCCGGTGCGCGGCATCCACCGCGTCGATGATCTCCCGGTTCGCGTTGCCGACCGGATTCGTCGCCCAGCCGTTCTGGAAATCGATGTAGCGCCTCCCGTCCACGTCCCAGACGAAATCGCCCGCCGCCCGGTCCACGACGATCTGGCTGGCGACGTCGAAGCCCCGGCTCGTCGCATTCTCCAGGTCCGCGCGGAATCGCAGGCCGTCCTTGAACAGCGGTATGCCGCGTTCCAGCCATTCACGGGTTTTCGGTCCCGGTATTTGCTTTTCCTTCATCGCTACCTCGCTC
>DATABW010000153.1:0-1504 GCA_036259375.1 Woeseiaceae bacterium | reverse complement strand
ATACGGCCTTGCCGGTAAGCTCGCAGCGGCGCGCCATTGGAAACCCCTTATCGTCTCTGGGAATGTCCGCAGCCGCAGTGCCTGAAGGTCGGCACGCGGATCGGCGGACGGGTACCCAGTCTGTTCCGGAATTCGCTGTCTATAGGGTGCGCCCGCTCCGCGGTCAAGCTGCGCAACGAGGCGCACCGCGCCTACGTAGCGCGCGTCGCAGTTTTGACGCAGGATCGCCCTAGCTCCGAGGAGAGTGCCAGATTAAGGGCCGCATCAATGTGGCGCGCCGTCCTATTCCTGTGGTCCGCGGCTCTCCTCCTCATTGGCGGAGCGGGCGGACAGACCGCCGACCCGGTGACTCTCACCGGCGAGCTCACTGCCAGACTGGGGGCCATCCCGGTGGCTGTGGGAAGCTTCGAGGCGGTCGTTGCGGACGGGCTGTACCGGATCAGCGGTCACGGCCGCACGGCGGGCGTTGGACGGCTGTTCAGCGACGGCGAGGCGCGGGTCGAGTCGACCGGGCCACTGTCGCAGAGCACCATCCTGCCCTCCGACTACCGGCACGAGCTGAAGGAAAGGCGCGACCGCGACCGCGTCGAGATCGCATTCGATGGCCAGCAGGTGGCGAGCATATCGATTGTACCGCCGCAGAAGCCCCGGCGCGACAGGGTGCCGCTCGGCGCAGAGCATGTCCGCGGCGTCCTCGACCCGCTGAGCGCCGTCATGCAACTCAGCGCCGGTCCGCCCGGCCCTCAGCTGTGCGACCGCACCCTGCCGATTTTCGACGGCGAGCAGCGCTATGACATCGAGCTGTCGTTCAAGCGAGAGGAGCGCGTCGGGGGCCTGAGCGGCATCGATTCCGGAACCGCCTATGTCTGCGGCATCCGCTACCGTCCCGTTGCAGGGCACCGGCCGGCGAAGAGCGCGGTCAAGCACCTACAGAAGGTAGACGGCATTGAGGTCTGGCTCGCCAACGTCGGCGCGGGGGTCGTCGCCCCAATTCAGGCGCGCGTGCCGACACCGCTCGGCCAGCTGATCGTGTCAGCAACGCGGCTGTCGCTGCAGTAGGGTCCCGCTACGGGACGAAGCGGTTAACGGCGGGTGCCCCGCCAGCAGCCGCCATGCCGTCCCGTAGTTCGCGCCGGCGCTTCGACTCCCACATCTGGGGTGAACCGACCGGGAACATAGTGCGCGCCCCGATTCGTCAGCGATTCGTTCGCCCCTCGGACCGAGCGTTGATCCTAAGGCACCAAGAGCGCTGCCGCGCGGAAACCATTTGGCAGGATTTTGCGGTCCCTCCGGCGCGATTTCGGGCCGGGTGCTTCTCCCCGGCGGCCGGCTCAGCATTGCGGCGGGCTGCGCCGGCCACCACATGAAGGCCGGCGAACGAATGCCGAGACGGTGGAGTCAGCGATTCGGTCAGCCTTCGTTCTCCACTCGTTCCGAGTACTGGCAGGCTTGCGCCGTATGGGGGAAATCGGGCAGGCAGTCGCCATGGTGCCGGCACCGATCC
>DATABW010000152.1:0-3512 GCA_036259375.1 Woeseiaceae bacterium | reverse complement strand
AGGCCGCCGATCAGGACGTTGTTCCGCCACGCCGGGAACATGTCGCCCGTGTAGTAGATCATGCCCGAGGGCGAGATGACCGGGTTCCAGTGGTAGATCCATTGCGCGAACTCCGGACGCGTCGGCGGATCGGGAATGTCGCTGCCGCCGTCGACAGACTCGTAATGCCGGCCCCAGCTCACCACCGGCCATCCGTAGTTGCGGCCCGCCTCGGGGAGGTTGAGCTCGTCGCCGCCGCGCGGCCCCATCTCGTGCACCCAGAGAACGCCGGTCTCCGGATGCACGAAGGCCCCCTCGATATTGCGGTGGCCGTACGACCAGATCTCAGGGAGCGCGTTCTGCTGGCCCACGAACGGGTTGTCCTCCGGCACGCTGCCGTCGGGGTTGATGCGGGCGATCGTGCCGAGATGATTGGACAGGTCCTGCGCCGGCTTGAACTTGAAGCGCTCGCCCATGGTGACGAACAGCTTGCCATCTGGCGAGAAGGCGAGCCGGCCGCCGAAGTGGTTCTCGCCCTCGACCTTCGGTTGCTGGCGGAAGATGACCTCGGTGTCCTCGAGGGCATTCTCCTGCAGCCGGCCACGGGCGACGGCCGTGGACGCGCCACCCTCGCCAGGCTCGGCGAACGAAACGTAGACGAGGGCATTGTTCGCGAAGTCCGGATCGAGCTCGACGTCGAGAAGTCCGCCCTGCCCTCGGCGAACACGTCGGGCACGCCTTCCAGCGGCTCGCTCAGCTCGCCGTTCTCGGACACGATCCGGAGCCGTCCCGGCCGTTCCGTAACGAGCATCCGTCCGTCCGGGAGGAAGGTGAGCCCCCAAGGATGTACAAGCCCGCCTGCGACCGTATCGACCTTGATCGGGCCGGTGTTCGCTTCGACCGTGCTCGGCTGCGCCGATGCCGACGAAGCATGATGCAGGAGCGCCAGCACAGCGAGCGGAGCCCAGAACCGAAACGTCATCTGGCTTCCCTTTCCTACGCCTTCGCCGTGCCGTCGGGATTGAGCTCGACCCAGCCGCCGCGCTCAGCGGAAGTGTACATGGCCTGAATCAGTGCCCCTCTTGGCGTGCTTGGATTACCTGCGTAAACGCCTTCGTTCAGTATCGTTCCCAGCACGAATGATTTTATTTCTCACAGCCTATTTCAGTTGATTCCTATCTATCTACACGCCTTAGCGGCCTTTTTTCTTTGCCATGCCGAGCACGTACTCGTCGGCCGGCGCGAGTCGGGCGCGTGTACGGCCCGGTGCTCGGTGCCGTGCCGCGCTTTTGGACGCCGATCCTTGGCCAAGCAGCCGTTGACGTGCTCCACTGCCGAACCGCTGTCGCTCTTCCTGTTCGGCGTCGGTCCCGGGCGACGACTCGGCGAACCCTGAGCATCCAGCCCGTGATCCCGTTCACCGTCGGCGATTGGAACAACATCAACCGCACGATTCCGGTCATGCTATCGGCATAGACCATCGACCGGAGGGCTGGCGTTCCAATTTTGCCGGCTTTGGGCCGGATGAACTCGACCAGGCTCGGTGCTTGCCCAGCTCAGGGCCACCAGATCCGACGAGCATCAGCAAGGTAGGAATACCTTACCGTGCCACCGCCGAGATGCGGCCCAGGAGCGCCGCGGCACGGCGGCGTCCGATGGTTCAACCCTGCAACGACCGCTGGATCGCAGCCAGGCGGCGGACCAGTTCGGCGCTGACGATCGGCTTCACGATCCAGCCAAGCGGTTCCGCCGGTTCCGCCCTGGCCCTGGTCGCCGAATCGCCGTGCGCGGTCACGAACACCGACGGGATGCCATAACGCTGGCGTATTTCGACTGCGGCATCAATGCCGTCGTCCCCGCCAGCGAGCATGACGTCCATCAAGACGACCTGCGGCCGCTTCTGCCTGCAAAGGCGCAGGGCATCCTTGACGTTTCTCGCGACGCCGACGACGGAGAAGCCGGCTTCCGACAGCGTGGCCTCCATCTCGATGCCGATGAGCCAGTTGTCCTCCACGATCAGGATGTTCCATCCGCCCGCGCCCGCCGATCTTGCTTTTGATGTCACGTTCGCCGTCCCCGTGGTGCGCAGCTCTCTCGCACTGCCGGACAACGCAGAGCAGTGCCCCCGAGTTCAGCAGCCACGAGGCAGTCGGATGACGACGAGAGCTCCGGCGTCCCGTGAGATGTGCAGATCACCGCCAAGCTGGCGACAGAGCCCGCGGACCAGGCCCAGTCCCGATGACGGCGGCACCCGCTCCGAAAGTGTGAAACCGGGACCGCCGTCGCGCACCTGGAGTTCGAAACCGGTTCCGACCCGGCGGAGCGAGACCCCGATGCGGCCACCGCTCGCTGCCGTTCCGTGCTTGGCGGCGTTGGACAGGAGCTCCACGATCATAAGCCCCAGCGAGAACGCGGTGTCGTTCGGGATCCGGAGCACGTCCGCATCCGCCTCGATTGTTACTCCCTTACCAGCGATGCTGGCGAAGCCCTTCGCCAGCGAGGTCACCAGGTCGCCGGCAGGCACCCCGCTCGGATCGTCATCCATGTACATGAGCTGCTGGGTCTCGCAGATGGCGCGTAGCCTCAGCTCGACCTTCTCGAACACCGCTCCCGCGCCCCGTTCGGCGAGTTCACGGCGTGCCATCGAGACCAGGCCAAGCACCATCTGGAGGTTGTTGTTGGCCCGATGCTGCAGTTCGCGCATCAGGGCGGTGTTGCGCGCGAGCGCCTCCTCGAGGCGGGACTGGACGAGCCGACGGGACGCGACCTCACGGTTGAGATCTGCGATGCGGCGGGAAAGCATCGTGAATTCGTCCCTGCGCGTGCCCGACAGCTGAATGGCATAGCGGAGCCCCTCACCGGCGCGAAGCGCGAGAGCGCGTGCGCGAAACCGCAGGAGCTTTTCCGGCCCGGCACGAACGGACAGGGCGCCCAGCACAGGTTCGGCAGTGCCCGATGCCCGGCTCATGAGCTCTGTCAATTTCTCCGTCGGCGCGAATACCTCCTCCGCCCGATGCGGTGTCGAGCCGCCGAGCAACTTTTGGGCTTGTCGGTTCAGATCCAGCAGGGCGCCAGTGCGGTCGACGAGAAAGACCGGGTCCTGAAAAAGGCGGGCGATCTCGTCCACGTCAAGGCGACTCGACTAGATCCCGCTTGAAGTACTCCCTCGCATTGCCCGACTCCTCGGACGGCGTCAGGAAGACCGTGACGCGGCAGCCGCTGTCGCCGCGGGCGATGGACTCGTCGATCTGGACGCGCGCGTAACCCAGGTTCTCGGCGGCAATGTAGCCGAACACGTTGGAAGTCATCATGCAAAGCGCCGGCCTGCCCTCGACGAACCTGCCGAACGGGCACGAGCGGCTCGCAAACACGATTCTGTCCTCATGCTCTTCGGCGACGTAGAAGTCGCCCTTGATCCGGTTCTTCAGATCGACAAGAACTTCGGCCACCTGCTGCCGCGAAAGGTGTTCGACCCTCAGCGCCTTGCGGTATGCTGCGTCCAGGTGCTGGCCCACCGCGGCGCCAACTACGCT
>DATABW010000151.1:0-2547 GCA_036259375.1 Woeseiaceae bacterium | reverse complement strand
CAGGTCGTTGGTGCGCAGCAGTTCGGACTCCGCCTTGGCGTCGGCGAAACGATTCTTGACGAGGCTCATCGCGGCCTGCGCGCTTTCCTTCATCACGTCGCCGAGCTTGCCCGTGAGGATCAGCTTGCCGCTGCCGGGGATGCGGGTGGACTCGATGAACAGGATGTCGCCGCCCACCGGCGTCCAGGCGAGGCCGGTCGCGACGCCCGGCATGCCGGTACGGAGCGCCACTTCGTTCTCGAATTTCGGCGCGCCGAGGATCCGGTGCACGTCGTCCGTGCCGATCTTCTTCGCCTCGCGCGAACCTTCGGCGAACGTGACCGCGACGTGGCGTAACACCCCGCCGATCTGCTTCTCGAGATTCCGCACGCCGGACTCGCGGGTGTACTCGGTGATGATCGACAGCAGCGCCTCGTCGGTGATCTCGACCTGGTCGGCCGACAGACCGTTGTTCTCGAGCTGGCGCTCCACCAGGTAGCGCCTGGCGATCTGCAGCTTTTCATCGGTCGAGTAGCCGCGGAGCTCGATCACCTCCATGCGATCGAGCAGCGGCGGGACGATGGTGTCCAGGCGGTTAGCGGTGGCGATGAACACGACCTTGCTCAGGTCGAACGGCACACCAAGGTAGTTGTCCTGGAAAGTGGAGTTCTGTTCGGGATCGAGCACCTCGAGCAGCGCCGACGCCGGGTCGCCGTGCAGGCTGGCCCCGAGCTTGTCGATCTCGTCCAGCATGAACACCGGGTTACGCGTGCCGGCCTTGCGAATGCTCTGGATGATCTTCCCGGGCAGGGCACCGATGTACGTGCGCCGGTGACCGCGAATCTCCGCTTCGTCGTGCGTGCCGCCGAGGCTCGCGCGCACGAATTCGAGTCCGACCGCGCGGGCGATGCTCTGCCCGAGCGAGGTCTTGCCGACGCCCGGCGGGCCGACGAAACACAGGATCGGGCTGCGCCCCTCCGGGTTCAGCTTGCGCACCGCCAGGTATTCGACGATGCGCCTCTTGATTTCTTCCAGCCCGTAGTGGTCCTCGTCGAGGGTCCGGCGGGCCTTCTCGATGTCGATGGATTCGGTGTCGAGCTTCGACCACGGCAGTTCCGTCAGCCAGTCGATGTAGTTGCGCAGCATCGGGTATTCGCCGGCGGCGGGCGGCATCTGCTTCAGGCGCTGGAATTCCTTTCGCGTATGCTCCTCGACCTCCTCCGGCATGCCGGCGTCCCTGATCGCCTTGTCGATGGCCTCGAACTCCGCCGTATTGCCCTCGCCCTCGCCGAGCTGCTGTTGAATCGTACGCAGCTGCTCGCGGAGCATCGCCTCGCGCTGCCGTTCGTCGATGGAAGCCTTGGTCTGCTCCTGGATCTGGTGCGACAGCTCCAGCACCTCGAGACGCTTTGCCATCAACTCGACGACCGCGTCGAGCCGGCGCCGGATCTCGAACGTCTCCAGCAGGCGCTGCTTCTCTGACGCGCGTATGTCGAGAAATCCGGCAATGACGTCGCACAGCATGCCGGGGGAATCGATGGCGCGCAGGGAGTCCGCCAGTTCCCCGGGTACCTGAGGCAGGAACTCGACGGCTCTTGCCGCCTGCTGCTTCAGCACCCGGACGCGGGCCTCGATCTCGTCCTCGTTACCGGCGGCCTCTTCGGGAATATCGAAGCGCGTGAGGAAGTACGGCTTCGTCTCCACGAATTCGGTCGCCCGGAAACGCATTTCGCCCTGGCACACGAGGTGATGCGCGTTATCCGGCCCGGTGACGTAGCGGAGTATGTTGACGACGGTTCCAACCCAGTAGAGGTCATCGGGCCCCGGGTTTTCCTTGTCGGCGGACCGTTGCAGCAGGAGGCCGAGCTTGCCGTTCCCGCGGACGGCCGCCTGCGCGGCGGCGATGGACCCGGGCCGCCGCACGGTGACCGGATGGATGACGCCGGGAAAGAGCACCATCTCCCGCACCGGCACCACCGGCAGCGTGTCGCTCAGCTCCTGTTTCGGCTCGTTCGGCTGCGGGCTCGCCTCATTCATCGCGCACCTTCCTTTGCAGCTGGATTTCGAGGCAGCCGTTCTCGTAACGGTGGGCGGCAATCCGGAATTGCCCTCCGGGCAGCGGGACGTGGCGCTCCAGCCTGCCGTAAGGGATCTCGAGCTGGTGGATTTTCCAGCCGGCCGCTTCGGGTGGCAGCCGGCGCCGGCCGGAGAGGACGAGACCGCCGTCAACCAGCGAAAGCTTGAAGTCGCCCGGGTCGACGTCCGGGAGCGCGATACGGACGAGGAGCTCACCCTCGCCTTCGAAGACGTCCACCGGCGGCTCCCATGCCGGCAGGTGCCCGACCTGCCCGAGCCGGTAAAATTGCCGGTGCAGCCGGTCCGCGCGATCCATCGAATCGCACGCCTGGCTCCACATGAGATGAATCGATCGTACAGATCGTATCGCCACGGGTTCCTCCTCTACAGTCCGCTGTGCCGTTGCAGAAGTGTAGACGATGCAAACACCGTGCCGCTCCGGGGGAGAACGCGCGGCGGCTCTCTTATTCGCAATCGCCTGTCCGCGTGAAC
>DATABW010000150.1:0-6987 GCA_036259375.1 Woeseiaceae bacterium | reverse complement strand
GTTATTCCGGGGGCAAAATCAGCATCCATGCATCGTATTCGGGTATCCCGGAATACGAAGCCGCGCTCGAAGCCGCCTACGGCAAGGAACGCATGGACGAGATCCTCTCCCTCAATCGGCACAACACGATCGTGTACCCCGGTTTTACGTGCAAAGGCGCGATCCAGACCATACGGGTCGTGAAGCCGGTTGCGGTGGACGAAACGGTGATCGAGTCCTGGGCGTTTCGGCTCGTCGGCGCACCGGACGAGCTGTTGCAGCGCACGATCCTTTACTCCAACCTGATCAATTCGTCCGCCAACCTCGTCGGTCCGGACGACCACGAGGCGTATCACCGCCTGCAGCACGGCTTGCGGACGAAGGGAAACCGCTGGGTCTCGAACGCCCGCTATGTCGGCGCCGACGAGCCCAACGAGGAAGACGGTTATTCGGCGACCGGCAGCAGCGACATGGTTTTCCGCAACCAGTACGCGGCCTGGCGGCACTACATGACCGCTGAACCGGCCGGCGGGGAATAGCGCCTTGGCGTCGCAACCGTCAGTCGCGGCTCTCGAGCAGTTTCTTTACCGGGAAGCGCGGCTGCTCGACGAAAAACGTTGGGAGGAGTGGGGTGCGTTGTTTACCGAGGACGGCGAATACTGGGTGCCGGCAACGCGTGGCCAGCCGGATGCCGAGAACCATGTATCGTTGATATACGAGACGGCATTACTGCGTAACGTGAGGCTGAAGCGTTACCGGCATCCGAACGCCATGTCGCTGCAACCGGTGCCGCACAGCGTACACCTCGTCTCCAACGTGATGCTCGACTCGTTCGACGAAGCGTCCGGCACCTGCGTCGTCAACTCGCGTTTCATCATGCTGGAGTACCGCCGGAACGATCAGCGAACGTACGGCGGTGCGACGACCCACGTGCTCGAACCGGCCGGTCAGGATTTCCGGATCAGGAAGAAAAAGGTAGAACTGGTCAACTGCGATGCGGTGCTGCCGAGCATTCACATCTATTTCTGAGCGCCTGTGCAATTCTCGACGGCTTCGCGCTCCACCCGCGCCATCAGCTCCTCGCGAACCGCGGCGACGTCCGGCAGCCAGTCCTTGCGCCATCCCGCAACTTCCGTTTCCGTGAGCGGTGCGTACTCCCCCGGCAGCGTGTCGGCATTGAATGTTTCGAGCATGTAGTTCACGACCGCCGCGAGTTCCGCGTTCGAGATCGGGGCCTGCGCGGCGCCCGGTACCTGGACCAGGTACTCGCGGCCGCCCTCCACCGACAGCAGGCAGCCCATCTCACCGCGAACGTCCGGCACGTCGGGGGGGCCGCCGGAACCGTCCGGGAGGTGGCAGCCCATGCAGTGCAGCATGTAGTTGACGGGCGGCGGGTATTCGGCGCCGGAATCGGCACCTGCCAGGCCAGCCGCTGCCAGCACGAGGACCGGAAGGAGGCGATTCATGCGCTCAACCGGTGGGATGGTTCAGCCGTTCTCGACGGCGACGCCGACGACGGCCGCGATCGTACAGTGGTAGCTCTGGCTCGCGACGCCCTGGCACCAGTTGATGTCGTTGCTCTTGGGCGGCATCCACATGGGCATGTCGCCCTCGTTGCGATTGCAGAGGCACTGCCCGCAACTGCCTTTGCCGCAGCAGTCGTTGTAGGAAATGATGTAGTCCTTGCCGTCGTCGGGATTGCGGCAGGTTCCGAGCCAGGTCATGCCGGCGAGCTCCGTCCCGGGCGGGCAGCTCGATTGCGAACCGCCACAGCAGGCGCACGCGAAGCCGTCGATCGCGCAATGGCGCCAGTACGCGCAGCTCGTCGGATCGTATTCATCGCCACTCTTGCCGGACTCGTCGGGCGGCTCGGCTCGGCTGCCCGCGCTCTCGGCCCCTCGTGCGACCGGCAGCAAAGGGACGGCGACCGCGCTGCCGGCAATGGCGGTGCCGAGCCGCGTCAGGAAGCTGCGCCGGGAACTCGACCGTGCGACGCGCCGGGTCGAGTCTTCGATGAGGCGATCCAACCAGTTCATGTTCGCTCCTTCCGGTGTGCGTCGCTCAGGCGACGTGCTTTTCCGAATTCTGCTCCCGCCGGAGATAATCCTGCACTGATGCGACCGAAAGTTCCTTGGCGTTAAACAGGCTTTCCAGGTGCTCTCGCGAATTCACGAGTCCACCGGTCCGGAGCACGCCCTGGTCGTCAAGCAGGTAAGCATAGGGCAGCTTCGCGACGCGGTAGCTCACGCCAAGGGTGCGGGATACGACGTAGCGGAATGCCTGCAGGTTCTCGTTCTCGACGAAACGCAGCTGCTCCTGTATATCCCCGTCGCTGGCGAGCACGATGTCCAGCCAACCGGCTTCCGATCGTTGCGCGGAACGAAGCGTCGGCAGCAGCGTCTTGCAGACCGGGCAGGTCGGTGCGAGGAAGAACAGCAGCGTATGCCGCCGATCCTCGCGCCGGCCGCCGATCCGGACATCGCGGCCCTGGATATCCTTCAGCCGATGCTCCGGCGCCGCTTCACCGATTCGCGCACCACCCCCCATCAGCAGGGCGCCGGCCGGTGCAACGCGTTCGTGCAGCACCCCGACCTGCCGCGCGAGTGCCGCAACGACGATGGCAAGGACGATCACGACGAGCCACAGGAGCACGATGGAGGCGGTGAGAGCAGCGGTCATCGCAAACCGCCCGCGAGTCGCGGCGCATTGGCCATGAGCTGGTCCGCCGCCGTGTAGAGCAGGAATCCGATCGCGGCCGCGGCGGCAATGCCGGCGAAATCGAGCACCACGAGCTCTCGACCGGTTACCGGGAGGAACAGCAGCAGGGACAGTGCGCCCAGCATTCCGTTGCGCAGCAGCAGCCACCCGCTCAACGAGTGCCGGCTGCGCGCACCCGCCGCGGCACCCAGGCAGCCGCAGTCGATGTCGCGGCGGCCCCGTGCCAGGTTGATGGCCATGGCGCCGCCGTAGACGGCCAGCAGCAGCGTGGCGAGTCCGGCGGCCCAGGCGAGCCCGATTCCGGTGACGAGGCCGACTACGACCGCGGCCTCCAGCAGCACGACCAGCCGTGCCGCCGCGGGCACGGTACTCTCCGGCAACAAGCGGTAATCGCGCAGCACCGCGCCGAACCCGGCCGGTGAAACGACCTTGTGCGCGAGCGCGCCGGTGAACACGGCCGCGACCAGCCAGCGGACCGCATGCCAGTACAAGGGATCCAGCTCGAGCGACACGACCTCAGGGCACCTGGAGGAACAGCGGCGTCTGTCCTACGCCCGTAATCGCGCGCAGGTGCTCGCCGCTTTCGAAATCGTAGACGTCGATCGTCGGCGCGCCCTGGGAGGCGAGCAGGACCGGATCGGCATCCCGTGTGACGTTGATCGACACGGCCGGTGCCGCCAACTCGATCCGGCGTACCCGCTCACGTGCCTCGAGGTCGTAGACCCAGATCTCCGAGCCCGGATCCTTGTGCGATCCCGGCCCACCCTGCTCGTGCATCAGGACCGCCAGCTCGTTGCGATCCGGATGGACCGCGAGGAGCTGCAATCCGCCTGGCCGCCAGCCGGCCCCGGCATCGTCCACGAGCGGCCACGGTCCCGAAAACGACGGGGTCTCGTTCGCCACGTCCACCTCGTGCACGTCACCTTCGTAGGAGACGAAAAACCAGGTATTCCCGCGGCGGACGCCCTTTTCCATGACGGGATCCGCGCCCGGATCGAAGAACGGCTCGCTCTTGTCGCGTGAGGCTTCCTTGCCTTCCTCGTCGAGCAGGATCGTCAGCAGGCTGCCGTCGCCGCACATCATCATGAAGCTCCGCTCGCCTGCCGCGTAGGTCAGGGAACAGCCGGGCGTTGCGAGCTCGCCGACGAACTCGCGCGCTTCGACGTCGACCACCGACACGGATTGCGCCGGCGAAAAATTGTAAACAGCCAGGAACCGGTCGTTGTCGGTCAGACTGCTGAAGCCGATGTTGGGAACGCCGGAATGCCGGCGGGGCGGAATGATCGTCTCACCGAGGAGCTCGAGCGTATCCGTGTCGTAGAAACTGACCACGTCAGTGCGCTCTCCCCGCGTGTGGCGCGAGTAATAGCTCTCCGGCGAGAAAATCATGCTGTAGTCGTCCGGCATTTCGATCTTGGCGAAGAAAATGCCGGTACTCAGCATGCCGAGCATCTTCGCGCTGTCGGCGTCGTAAAGGTAGGTCCGGCCATCCGCCATGTTGAAGAACGCGACGTCGTTCGCCCAGAACCAGTGCGGACCGGGTTCGCCGAGCGACTCCACCGTGGGGCGGTCCACCGGGACCTCCGCCGCGGCCGGGAGCGCAAGGAAGAAGAAAAATGCGATGCGGAGGATTGTTCTGCTTGTCATGACCGGCTTTTCTCTCAGCGCGCGATGCATCGCGACAACGGTGACAGGGCCTGTATAGCACAGGCTCCTGCGGGCATTCTACAGTCGCGCCGGCGAACGCTTGCCTGGCGGTGCGCTCCTGTACAAGCGGACGCAGCCCTGCTCATTTTTCGCGGGTATCCAGCACCCGCTGTGCCTTTCCCTGCGAGCGCGGCACCGATCCGGGCGGGCCGACCCGCACGTCGCATGAAATGCCGATCATCGACTTGATGCGGCTGCGTGTGTCGTGCTCGATGGCGGGGCTCCCGGCATCCTCGAATCCCGGCCGCAGCTCGACCGCAATCGTGACGGCATCCAGGTGCCTTTCTCGCCGCACCTCGAGCTGGTAATGCGGCGCGAGCGGCCCGATCCCGAGTATCACTTCCTCTACCTGCGTCGGGAAGACGTTTACGCCGCGGATAATCAGCATGTCGTCGCTGCGGCCGGTGATTCTCGCCATGCGGCGCATCGGACGGCTGCTGCCGGGCAGCAACCGCGTCAGGTCACGCGTGCGGTAGCGGATGACCGGCAGCGCTTCTTTCGTAAGGCTGGTGAAGACGAGTTCGCCCTCTGCGCCGTCTTCCAGCGGCCGGCCGGTGTCCGGATCAACGATCTCGGGGTAAAACCAGTCCTCCCATATCGTCGGGCCGTCCTTGGTCTCCAGGCACTCCTGCGCGACTCCCGGGCCGATCACCTCGGAAAGCCCGTAGATATCGAGCGCGTCGATCCGCAAGCGCTCCTCGATCTCAGCGCGCAGCCGGTCCGTCCAGGGCTCGGCGCCGAAGATCCCGCAGCGCAGCGCGAGTTTCGCAGGATCCGCACCCTGGCGATCCAGCTCGTCCGCAATGTTCAGCACGTACGACGGCGTCACCATGATGATGTCGGGATCGAGATCCTGGATCAGCAGGGCCTGCTTTTCCGTCTGTCCTCCGGACATCGGGATCACCGTGCAGCCCAGCCGCTCCGCGCCGTAATGGGCACCGAGCCCGCCGGTGAACAGGCCATAGCCGTAGGCGACGTGCACCCGGTCCCCGGGGCGCCCGCCGGCAGCATGGATCGAGCGTGCCACCGCCTCCGACCACGTGTCGATGTCGTTCGCCGTGTAGCCGACCACCGTCGGCTTGCCCGTGGTGCCGCTCGATGCGTGTAGCCGGGCGACGCGTTCCCGCGGCACGGCGAACATGCCGAACGGATAGGTGTCGCGCAGGTCCGCTTTCGTCGTCAGCGGGAACCGGGCCAGGTCTTCGAGCTGCCGGAGATCGTCGGGATGCACCTGCTGCGCGTCGAACCGGTTACGGTAAAACGCGGAGTTCTCGTAGGCATGCTTGAGCGACCATTTCAGCCGCTCGAGCTGCAGGGCGCGCAGCTCGTCGACGCTCGCGCGCTCGATTTCGTGCAGGACTTCGCCGGATCCCGTCCTGGCTCTCGACAGGTCTCTCATTGATCTTTTTTCTCTCGCGCCAGCGACTGCTCGAGGTCGCTGAGCAAAGCATATAGTTGTTCGAGGTTTTTTTCCCCGAACGCCTGCTCCAGCTCCAGGTAAATGGCTTCGGAAGCGGGGGCGATGCGCCGGAACAGCCGCCGCCCGGCCGGTGCCAGGCTGACCTCGTGACGGCGCTGGTCGGCGTTCAGCGGGCGCCGCTTGATCAGCCGGCGCTCCGCGAGGAATCTCAGGATGCGGGACAGGCTCGGCGGCAGCAGGAAACTGTGCGAGGCCAGGTCGGATACCTCCAGCGGTTCTCGTTCCGCCAGCACCCGGATCACGCGCCATTGCTGTTCGGTCAGTCCGTTGTTGCGCAGCATGGCGCGGAAGCGTTCCATGACGGCCTCGCGCGCGCGTAGCAGCGTCATCGGCAGCGAGCGCCTGAGCGGCCGCAATCCGGCAGCGGCGACGACCGGGGAACGCCCGTTCCTGCGACTCGTCTGGGCGCCGGTCCTCGCGCTCATGTGTCCGCGTCGGCCGCGACGGTATTGGCGAGCATGCCGATTTCAGCCACCTCCACCGCGACGGTGTCGCCCTCCTGGAGGTAGCGCGGCGGGTCGAGCCTCGCGCCCGAGCCACTCGGCGTGCCGGTGGCGATAACGTCGCCCGGTTTCAGCCGGTAGAAGGTCGACAGGTAATGGACGAGATAGCGGAACGGGAAGAGCAGGTTGGCGGTCGTGTCCTCCTGCCGGAGCTCGCCGTTGACCGTCGTCCGCAATCGCAAATCGGCGAAAGGATCGAGCTCGTCGGCGGTCACCAGCCACGGCCCCAGCGCGCCGCTCTGCTCGAAATTCTTGCCCTGGGTCACG
This sequence comes from Woeseiaceae bacterium, assembly GCA_036259375.1. Classification (GTDB taxonomy): domain Bacteria; phylum Pseudomonadota; class Gammaproteobacteria; order Steroidobacterales; family Woeseiaceae; genus IDS-8. Next base: position 333 of record DATABW010000150.1, on the reverse strand, counting down.
TTGAATTTCGCATGCCTCAGCCAGTCCCGGACCGAGCCTTCGTTCATGAGCGTGATACCGGCCACGTATTCGTGCGCCTGCGCTTCCGGGATGCGCCGGCCCTCGCGCCCGATCACGATGGCGATCTCGCCTTCGTAATCGAGCTGCTCCGATTCGAACGGCTTTACGATCGGCTGCCGATGACCGGTGAGCGATTCCCGGGCGCGCATGAACACGCTGGGATATTTCGGTGCGGCGGAGCCGTCCTTGTACTCGGCGTTGCGGTCGGGGTAGTTCACCCCGATACAGACGATCTTTTCCGGGTTCGGGATTGTCGGCAGGAAACGGATGTCG
>DATABW010000149.1:0-4969 GCA_036259375.1 Woeseiaceae bacterium | reverse complement strand
CGTAGGCGTCGGCGTCCTTCTTCGAAAAGCGCGCGTACTCGCGGTGCGCTACTTCGGAATCCCAGTAGGAGCCGAAATAGCCGCCGTTTTGCAGGAAGGTTACGCCGCCGCCGTAGGGCGTCACCTGGAGCCCGTGCCGATGTAATTCGAGCGCGCGGAAGATTTCCGGCCGCAGGAGCGAGCACACGTACGAGCAGTTGGAGTAGATCCAGTCCTTGTACAGGTTGCGGCTGACCGTGGCACCGCCAATGTACTCGTTCTTTTCGACGCAAAGTACGTCGAGGCCGGCCTTGGCAAGGAAAGCGGCGTTTGCCAGGCCGTTGTGCCCGGCGCCGACGACGATGGCGTCATACGTTTTCATCGGTTTCGGAGAGCCTCGGTTTTACATGCGAAAGCGGCGGTCGTTGCCGGCCGCCGCTTTCGTAGTCCTTGTCATTTATGCTGTGTGGACGCGGCTGCTGTCGGCCGGTAATTTCTTCAAAGTAATGTCTACCGCGCGCTCGAATTTGTCCAGAGTTTCCTCCAAACATTTCACATCATGAGCCTCGCACATGAACCACGGTTCTCGTGAATCCGGTTCGACCAGCACGCCGAGTTCGTGCAGTTCCGGCGCGAGCGTGTCGTAGAACTCGTAGTCGGTATTCACCCAGGCTCGGTAGTCGAGAGGCGGGGTTTCACTGAAGAAAAGCCCGGTCATCGACGGATGTCCCGTGAAGCAGTGTGCGATGCCGCGCGCTGACAGGATTCTCCTCAGCCCGACCTGCAGGTCACGGCCATAGCGTTCGATCCTGGCCAGCGCATCGGTCTCGTCAAGGATCTGCAGCGTGCGATTCGCAGCCGCGAGCGAGACGGAATGTGCGGTAAAGGTACCGCCGTGCACCACGCGGTCACCGAAGCTGCGCATGATGTCTTCGCGGCCGGCGACGACCGAAATGGGATAGCCGTTCGCCATCGCTTTTGCGAACGTGCACAGGTCGGACTTGACGCCGAGCAGTTCCTGTACGCCGCCTTTCGCTACCCGGAACCCGGTTTTGACTTCATCGATTATCAGCAGCACGCCGTACCGGTCGCACAGCGCCCGCACGTCCTGCATGTACTCGCGCGTCGCGGTCAGGCCGCAGCAGTTGCCCATGATCGGCTCGATGAGGAACGCCCCGATGTCCTGATGGTGCTTCTTCAGCACATCCTCGACCGCGTTCGCGTCATTGAGCGGCACGGTGTGGAACAGGCGTTTCACGATGGCCGGTACCCCTTCGCCGAAGGGGAGGACATCCGGTTCGCCGTCCGCAGGCGTCCAATCCTCGACGTCGGTGTACCACAGCACTTCGTTGAACACGCCGTGATAGCCGCCTTCCATCACGATGTGCTGGTCCTTGCCGGTATGGGCACGCGCGATGCGCAGCGCGGCCATGACGGCTTCCGTTCCCGAGTTCGAAAATCTCACCAGCTCCGCGGCCGGCACCATCCGGCTTATCCGGTCCGCGACCTCGTATTCCATCTCGGTAGCCAGGGCGAACACCCCGCCGACATCCATGCCTTCACGCGCGGCTTCGTCAATGCGCGGGTCGGCATAGCCGAGAATCGCCGGCCCGTAACCGAGGCGGTAATCGATGTATTCATTGCCGTCGATGTCCCAGAGCCGTCCGCCTTTGCCCCGGCTGACGTAGATCGTCTTGTCGTCGCCCCAGTAGCGGAAGTTGGATGCAACGCCCAGTGGCAGTTTGCTGTTGGCTTTGCGGAAATGCTGGTTAGATTTGGTCAGACACCTCATATAGCCTCCATGTGGCCTCGGTGACCCAGCATGGCATGCGCACAGGGCGGAAGTCCAGAAAAATGAATGAATAGTCATTCAGTTTATGGCAGGATGCGAGCTTCAGGCAGCGGCGGTCGTCACAGCGGACCGATTTTGCGCAAAAGCAGGCGGCTGGATGCTATTTTGCCGTCTCGCGGCAAAGGGCAAAAAGGGCAAAAAGGGCATAGTCCGGCACCGGGCGGGAGTCGAAAGACATGGCAGTTGCAGCAGTGAAAAGCAGCCGTCGCACGGCGACCCGGGAGGAGCGCCGGCAGCAGCTCATCCTGGCTACCATCAAGACCATTTCGAAGAAGGGCATCGGCAGCACTACGCTGGCCGACGTCGCGCAGGAAGCGGGGCTGTCGCAGGGCATCGTCAACCTGCATTTCCGAGCCAAGGACAACCTTCTCAACGAAACGCTGCAGTATCTCGCCGAGGACTACAAGTCGCAGTTCGACAGCACGCTGGAGGAGTCCGGTCCGGAAGCGGCCGACAAACTGCTGGCGATGATGGAGATGGACCTGAAGCCGTCCATCTGCGACCGTCAGAAACTGGCGGTGTGGTTCGCCTTCTGGGGCGAGGTGAAATCCGTGCCGACTTACCAGAAGATCTGCGAAGCTTACGACCGCGGTTATGACGAAGCGATCAGCGGCCTGTGCCAGCAAATCATCGACGAGGGCGGGTACAGGAACGTGAGCGCGCAGGTCGTCACCGATGCATTGTCATCCATGACGGATGGTCTCTGGCTGTCGTACCTTGTCAGCCCGAAAGGTTTCGATCGCGAGGAAGCCATGGAAGCGGTCTACAGCTACCTGCGTGCGGTCTTCCCTGAGCACTACGAATGAAGCTGGACCTGTCCGAAAGCGCACTCGAATGGCAGGCGAAAGCCCGCGAATACGCGGACACGATGCTGCAGCCGCACGAGGTGGAAGCCGAATTGAACGGCGGTGAGCTGCCGCCGGAGGTGCGCAAGCAACAGAAGGCCCGGGCGGTCGAGCTGGGATTCAGCGCGATGGACGTGCCGCGATCCCACGGCGGCCTGGAGCTGCCGATCGTCGACCAGGTGGCGGCCTGGGAGCAACTCGGCCGGGTGACGAACGCGCTGTCCTGGTGTTTCGCGGAGCCGCAGAGCTGGATGTTCGAAGCCTGCAGCGAAAAGCAGATCCGCGACTACGTGCTGCCGCTGATGCATGGCGAGAAGCATGACTGTTACGCGATCACGGAGTCCGGCCCGGGCTCTGACGTCGCGGCGCTTGAAGCGACGGCCGAACGGGATGGAGCCGGTTATCGCCTTAACGGGGAGAAATGGTTCGTGACGAGTGCCAATCTCGCCGACTATTTTTGGTTCCAGGCGAGATTGCCAGAAGAAAACGACGAGGCGCTGTTCTTAGTGGAGCAGGGTACGGACGGCATCGAAATGACGGCCTCGCCGCTCTTCAGCCACAGCTTTGCAGCGCACCATCCAACCTACCGATTCCGCGACGTGCGCATCCCGGCAGAAAACAGGGTCGGGCAACCGGGCCTGGGGTTGGCGTACACGAAGAGCTGGTTCCGCCGCGAGCGGCTCATGATCGCCGCGCGCTGCTGCGGTGCCGCGGCACGGCTGATCGAGGAGGCGGGCGCCTTTGCCGCAAGCCGCGAGATCGGCGGCGAGCCCCTGGGAGAGAAGCAGGCGATCCAGTTCATGCTGGCGGACAGCGCGACGGAGCTCTGGGCGGCACGGCTGGTGACGTTCGAAGCGGCGGCTGCGCACGATCGTGGCGATGACGTTAAGCGCCTGCATAATCGCTGTTCGATGGCCAAGCTCTATGCATCCGAAATGGCCAATCGAGTCGCGGATCGCGCGGTCCAGATCTTCGGCGGCCGGGGCTACATGCGCGAGAACGTCGCCGAGCGTTTTTTCCGCGAACTGCGCTGCGACCGTATCTGGGAGGGTACCAGCGAGATCCAGCGCCTGATCATCGCGCGCGGGCTGGCGAAGCGCGGCCTGGACGACCTGTAACAATGCGGCACGATCCATCGCCGGTATCGCCGCACGAATCTCCGCGTCCTGGTCCAATGACCTGATGAAAACCAGGCTGAAGCACATCGTCAAAGCTCCCGCAGCGGGAACGCTCATCGTCCTTTCTATCGCGCTCGCCGCCTGCACGGCCGGCCAGTCCTCCGAAAACAAAGCCGGTCGCGCGAACGTGCTTAATATCTATAACTGGTCCGACTACGTCGCGCCGGACACGATCAGCAACTTCGAGCGCGAGTACGGCATCGACGTCAACTACGACGTTTACGATTCTTCGGAAATCGTCGACGCGAAACTGCTTGCCGGCAACAGCGGCTACGACGTCGTGTTCCACAGCTACCAGTTTGCCGGGCGGCTGACGCCGCTCGGGATTTTCGAGAAGCTGGATTACTCGAAGCTGGGGAACATGAAATACCTGAACGACGAACTGCTGGACAAGCTCAGCCTCTACGAGGCCGTGGATGGCTATACGGTGCCTTATCTCTGGGGCTCAACCGGGTACGCCTACAACTACGACATGGTCCGGGCGCGGCTGCCGGACATGAGCTTCGACAGCGCAAACATGTTGTTCGATCCGGATGTCGTTTCAAAGCTCGCGGATTGCGGCGTGTCGCTGCTGGACAGCCCGACCGACGTGATACCGATGGTGCTGGCGTATCTCGGTCGTGACCCGAACGCGGTTGACCCGGAGAGTCTCGCGGCCGCCGAAGCGCAGCTGGAGCGGGTACGGCCGTATATCCGCTATTTCAGCTCGACGAAAATGATCAGTGACCTGCCGAACCGGGAAGTCTGCGTGGCGATGAGCTGGTCCGGGGATTACGCGCAGGCGGCGGCGCGCGCGGAGGCCGCCGGGATCCCGATCGACCTTCGCTACACAATGCCGAAGGAAGGTTCGGGCCTGTGGGTCGACGGCCTGTTCATGCCGGCTGATGCCTCGCACAAGGAAAACGCCTACCTGTTCATGAACTACATCCTGCGGCCGGAGGTGACGGCGGACATTTCCAACCACGTCTACTACGCCAACGCCAATGAGGCGGCGCGGCGGCTGCTGAAGCCGGAAGTGCTGGGCGATCCCGGGATCTACCCCGATGAGGCGGCCTGGGAGCTGCTGTATCCTGTGTATTTCGGCGAGCCGAAAAAGGAACGATTGCGGACCCGCA
>DATABW010000148.1:0-8027 GCA_036259375.1 Woeseiaceae bacterium | reverse complement strand
CGCGGCGGCCACTGTGCTGCTTGTTGCCTCGTGGTCGTCCGCCGCCGCGCAGGATACGGTGTACTCAGCGGAAAGGGTCAAGGCCGCTTTCCTCTATCACTTCTCCACCTATGTGAACTGGCCCGAATCAGCCGATTCGGACTCCACCTTCAAGATTGCGGTACTCGGGGCGACGCCGGTTGCGGCGGAACTCGAGCGGTTCCTGCCGGGGCACACGATCCAGGGTCGCCCGATGAAGGTCCACCGGGTGCGTTCGCTCGAAGATCTCGGATCCGACGAGGTGCTGTATATCGGTGCGGACGAAAACCGGCGTCTCGCCGATCACCTGGATCGGCTGGAGTCTAAACCCCTGCTCGTGGTGACCGATGTGCCGGACGGCCTGCGCGACGGCGCGATGATCAACTTCCGGATCGTGGATGACCGCGTGCGTTTCGAAATATCGCTGCGCACGGCCCAGGAGGCGGGGCTGGAATTGAGTTCGCGGCTGCTGGCGGCGGCGATGTCGGTCGAGTCGGCGGGTGCCATCATCGACCTGGAGGACACCGTGGTGTCGAATGACCACGAGCACATGATGAGCGATTGAGGGTTGCAATACGGCCGATCGGCCGTCATGCTCCCGCAGGCAATAACGAGTGGCTTGGGCAAGCCTCGAATTTTGGGTAGCTGGGGAAATCTCTCTGCGCGATGCGCGGGAACTGTGACCCGCGGCACTCGTAGTGCCGGATCGATCTGGGACGATCCGTAAGTCGAACAACTCGCTTTGGGGGGACCAATGCGGCTTATTCTGGGCCTGCTACTGGCCACATTGTGTATCTCGTCCGGCCGGGCGACAGACAGGACTGCCTGGCTGAGTGCGCTCGCCGGCGTACCGATCCAGATCTTCGAGCTCCAGGCGCCGGACGTTTCCGGGCGGTTCCGCGCCTTCCTGACCGAAGTGCCGATGACGAACGATCGGCCGGTTCCGGGTGCGCTGATCGATGACACCGTCGCGTCGCTGTCGTTCATCAAGTCGGCCACCCCTGTCGACGAACCCTCGTATTTCGTCGCCTCGTACATCCACAAGACGGCCCTGGTCGCGCTGTCCCCCTCGTCCCGCGAGCGTTATCTCGAGCGATACGGCGAGTCCGTGTATCCGCAGCAGATCTGCCCCGTGTTCCTGGACAGCGCCGGCGCCAGCTCGGCCACCCTGCTCAGCACTGCCGTCAATCTGCCCGCTCGATATTTCAGCAACGTCACCGGCACGGCGGATAATCTCGATCGCCTGTTCGGGCTGACGGAGGCCTCCCATTGCGGATTTATTGCCCGGGAACTCGCCCAGCCGACCGTCATACCGGCCGGTCTCGACCGGCACGCATTGAGGGCGCTGCTGGAAGCCCTGGGCGATTTTGAAGCGATCGCCGTGTTCCGCGGTACCGATCATGCGCCGGAGCACGCGGACGAAGCCGACGTGCTGTTTGCCGCGCGGCTGCTGGCAACGTTCCTGGTCGAGCGCTACAACCCGTATACGCCCCTTCCGGCGCTGCTCCACGAATACCAGCGTATCGGTATCGACGCGGCGCACCGGCAGCTGCCGCGCATCACGGATTCCGTGAACCTCGCGCGGCGGACCGTGCGCCAGGCGCTGGCAGAGGGGCCGTCCGGACTGGACACCGCGCGCCTGTCGCTCACGGAACTCCAGGCGATGCTGCTGAAGGCGGAAGCCGACGGCAAACTCGCGCTCGAAGATCCGCTGGCGAGCCAGTTGATCGCGGACCTGCGATCGGCGGTCCGCCTGTTACAGGGCGATACCACGGCCGTCGTCGTGCCGCGTGCGCACTCGGCGCAGCCCGGGGTCCGGCTGGCCAGAGAACCACTCATCACGCTGAACGGCACCGCCGTCTTCGCCAGCCAGTAGCGGCTCGCACGGCGCGCTCACCGCCCCAGGTGATGTAGCGCGCGTGTCGAAATTGCAGCCTTTGAAATAATTACAACGGGCTGCGCCCTGTTTGGCTTCGCGGCCCGCGCACCTTCTGCCAATCGCCGCCGCCCGGTGCTGGCACGACCCTTGCAGCCGCCTCCTCGTGTGGTGCTGAAAGCACCGATCGAATCAAGCAGGAGATCGCGATGAAGAAATTTCTGTTAGCAATGCTGGGAACGGCGCTCGCCGGAGGCGTGGCCTATGCCCAGCAGGAAGAGCCCCTGGACCCCACCCAGGACACCGCCCATGAGCAGACGACCGAGCAAGGTGAGGTCGCCGGTGAGTGGGACGAGCAGGATCCGATGAGCGAGACCACGGACCCGACGCAGTCCGGGACTAACGACCCGACCATGAGCGACCCGGAGGACTCGACCTACGGCCAGGAGTCCGGCCAGGAGCAGCAGTCGACCACCGAGGACCCCATGAGTTCGCAGGAGGACCTGTACGGCCAGGAGTCATCGGGCATGCAGCACGACATCGCTGACATGAGCGCGGAGGAACTGAAAGGCAAGAGCCTCGTGTCGGATACGGGTGAGGAAATCGGCCAGATCGACCGGGTAGGCCACGAACGGGTCGTCACCATTGATGTCGGCGGATTCCTCGGAGTCGGGGAAAAGACCATTGCCATACCGGTCTCCGAGCTCCAGGTGTCCTCCGACGGCAGCCTCCAGACGACGCTGACGAAGGAGGAGCTCGAGGCTCGTGCGGAATTCAGCGAGCAGGGCTTCGAGGAAGAAGGTAGCCAGAGCACGAGCACGAGCTACTGACCTCATTCCGGAAGAAATGAAGTAGTGACGCGGCAGCGGCAGGGACGGGCACCACGTCCCTGCCGGCCCGTCCATCTGCTGCCGGCGGGCCGTACGGGACATCGGTGCGTTCCGGGACGGCCGCCGCAGAACAAGGGGAGCACCAGGCGCGAACACGGCACCTGGTTCCCCAATAACGACCTGGAGACAGGCAGTGGAACCATCCCGTCACGCGCTGCGACGGAACTCACCGACCATCGATCAACTGCCGGGGGGCGTTGACCTCCCCTCCTACGGCGCCGACGAACTGAGCGACCTCCAGGCGAGCGACCTCCAGCCGAGCGAGCCCATGCCCGACCGCGCAAGCGGCGTTGTCGACCTGGACCGGGAAACGACGGAAGCCCTGGGCACTTCGGGACCCGCGCAAGAGCCAAAGGAGGCGCTGCTGCCGGGTAGTTCGCGCAAACCGCTCGAGCGCACACAGCCGATCAAGCTGGCCTGCTTCGCGGGAGTGCGGCGGCCGGGACGCGATGCGGCCGATCTCCCCCGCATCGCTATTGCCGCTCCGGCGCGCACGGGACCGCCGGCCCCGGGCGACGTCCTGTGCGACCGCTACGTCGTGGCAGAGAAGATCGATCATTACGGAATGGGTCTGGTGTACAAGGCGCGCGACCGGCAGCGAGAACAGGCCGGTTCGACGATGCCGTGGGTGGCTCTCAAGTTCGCCCGTCCGTGTGCCGAAACCGCAGAGGAGACATCGCGCTGCCTGCGGCAGGAATTCCTCAAGCTTTCCCAGCTCAACCATCCGAACGTGGTGAAGGTGTACGACCTCGCTTCCGACCGCGGCATCGAGTTCATCGTGATGGAGTGGCTGAGCGGCGAAACCCTTTCCAGCCTGCTGGCGCGCATCACGGCACGCCGGATTGCCCTCGAAAAGGCGATCGAGATCGTCCGATGCACGGCACGCGGGCTCGCACACGCTCACGACCTCGGTATCGTGCACGGCGACGTGAAGCCATCGAACATTTTTCTCACCAACAGCCGCGCGGTAAAAATCCTGGATTTCGGCTCGTCCGGCAGCACCACGCCCGACGATGCGGCCGCCGATGGGGAAAGGAACTGGGCCACCCGGGCCTACGCGAGCCCCGATGTGCTGCAGGGCGAGGCGCCACAGCCGCACGACGACGTCTTCGCGCTGGGCGTCACCGCCTGGTGCCTGCTGGCCGGCGACCGGCCATTCGGCGAGCGCGACGCGCTGGCCGCTCGCGACGAAGGCTTGGAGCCGCCGCGATTGCCGCCGGACGCGCACGAGCAATGGCCGGCAGTGCGGCACGCCCTGCAGTTCGCCGCGATCGACAGGCCTGCGAACGCGAAGGCGTTCCTGCAGGAGTTCGACGCGCGCGGTGACGTAGATACCCCGGCCTTACGCCAGCCGCACGGCTCGCCGACGGTCGCGTACGGTGCGGTCGTGGCGACGCTGCTGGCTTCGGTCGTCTGGTGGTCGGTGCAAAGCGTGAGCGGTCCGCCGACCGACGCCCAGGCGGCGTTGGCCAACGGCAACGCGGCACTGGCCGAAGGTCGGCTCATGGAACCGGAGGGCGAGAGCGCCTGGTCGTGGTACTCGGCCGTCCTCGACGCCGATCCCGGCAACCGCTACGCGATCGACGGGATGGAGGAGATCGCGGACCGCTACATCGCGGGCGCCCGGGAGCACGCCCTGGCCGGCGATGTTGCGGCTGCGCGCAGGGATCTGGACCGGGCAGAGCAAGTCAGCCCGGACCACGTCGGCATCGCGCTGGTGGAGGACGTCATCGCGCGGCAGGGACGGGATTTCCTCCTGCGCGCCCGCCATGCGGCAGAGACGGACCTGGCGCAAGCGGAAGCGCTCCTCCGGGAAGCCGAAAACCTGCTTTCGCCTGATGATCCCCAGCTCACCAGGGTGCGAGAGGACCTGGTGCGGCAACGCACTTCGAACCGGGTCGACGTTCTCCTCCGGGAAATCGACGATCGCATCCTTTCCGAACGGCTGACCATGCCCCGAGGCGACAGCGCCGTCGACCTCCTGCGGCGCGTGCAGGAACTCGCCCCGGACGATCGCAACGTCACCCTGGCAGCCGAACGGATAGTGACAGCGCTACTTTTCCAGGCAATGTTTGCAATCTCGAACAGCGAACTGGACGACGCGGCTCATTACCTCGCCACGGCGAGAGATATGGGAATCCAGCACCTCGCCCTCGCGAGGGCCGAGTACGAGCTCGCAAAAGCCCGCCGCGCCGCCCTGTCCGCGCCGTAACCGGCGTCAACCCATCACTTCCCAGGTGCCGTCGTTGTTACGGCAGGCAGTGCGTTCCTCGACCTCGGAACCGCGGTCGGTCTCTACCCGGAACTCGAATTCCCGGCAGGGGCGTCCGGCCCGCTCGAAGGTATCAACGGGTGTCACCGCGAATTCGTGGCCCGTATCCGGGTTCTCCCAGCTCGAGGTTTCGCCGGTGCGGTTCTCCTCGAGCACCTGCGCGGCGGCGCGCCGATCGTCTTCCTCCATTCGCGCGCCTATCCGTTCGCCGACCACGGCGCCCACCAGGGCTCCGGCGATGGTGGCGACGGTCTGGCCGCTTCCGCCGCCGACCTGGCTGCCAGCGGCTGCACCGGCGACTCCGCCGATGATCTGCCCGGCCTGGGATTCGTCGAGTACCGGCTCGTCGTCCTGCGAGGCGCACCCCGACGCCAGCACCAGCGCGCCCGACAAGGCAATGCCGAGGAGGTGGTAAGTCTTTGTCCTGCAGTTGATCTCAATCATCGTCTCTGCTCCGTTCGGACCAAACGGTCCGTGTTTCGTCCGGGAACAGGAGATGCAAGTCGCGTGCCGGGGAGCGCCTCTCAGAGCTCCCGCAAGGCCCGCGCGACCGGGAGGCGGGCGGCGCGGATCGCCGGAAACAGGCCGCCGACCACGCCGATGAGCAGCGCCGCCACGAGGCCTTGCCCCACCAGTTCGCCGGTCACGGCGAAATCGAACACGACCTGGCTGAAGCTCGCGCCGTTAAGGGTCGAAACCCGCAGTCCGTTGAACAGCAGGTAAGCCAGCGCCGCTCCCAGCACTCCACCGACCAGTGCGAGCAGGACCGCTTCGAACACCGTCGAAATCATGACCGCGAACGGCCGGAAGCCGAGCGCCCGGAGCGTGGCGATCTCCTTGCCGCGGGTCGACACGGACGAGTACATGGAATTGAGCGCGCCGAACAGGGCGCCGAGCGCCATGAGGGCGGTCAGCGGGTAACCGATGAACTGGATGAATTTCGTCATTGCTTCCGCCTGGCTGGAGTAATAGGCGCGTTCGCTCATGACGTCGACGTCGACGCGCGGATCCGCCGCCAGTGCCGTGCTGAAACTCTCGAGGGCATCCGCGGACTCCAGCTTGACGCGCACGGACTGATAGCTGTTGCCGCGGCGGTAAACGTCCTGGAGCACGTGAACGTCTGTCCACAGCTCGGATTCGGACACGCTGCCGTCGGCTTCGAATACGCCCACCACTTCCCAGGTCGTCTGCCCGAAGCGGATCGTGCCGCCGGTATCGAGTCCGGCAAACTCCTGCTGCGCCGCGCGCCCGACGACGATCTCGTTCTTGCCGGCCTCGAACGGGCGGCCTTCCACGACTGCCAGGTTGTCGCGCACGTCGAAAGCCGCCGGCTGCACCCCGCGAAACGGCACGTTCGCTTCCTCGTCCGTGGACTTCTTGGTCACGTCCGCGACGACGTACAACTCGGCCGATGCGACGGGCTGGCCGTCGACGTGACGCACGCCCGGCGCGTTCGCGATGATCGCCGCCTGCTCACTGGACAGACCGCTGTTCATTTCCGAGCTCGACCCGGTCCGCATCACGATCGCCGTCTCCAGGGAGCCCGCACCGATCAAGGTGCGTTCGAACCCCTCCGCGATGGACAGCACCGCGGCGAATACGAGCACCACCGCGGCGACGCCGGTCAGCGCAACGAGGGAAGGCGCGAGCCGCCGCGGAAGGTTGCGGATATTGAGCGATGTGACCGCGAAAATCTGGGTCAGCACTAAGCCTCCTCAACCGCGCGCCAGCGCGGCGGCAATGGTCATCCCGCGGGCTTTCAGCGCCGGCAGCGCGCCGGCTGCGACGCCGGCCGCAATCATGAGGGCGAGGGCGCCCAGCGCCGCCTGCGGCGAAAGAAAGATGCCGGGAAGGAAGGCCGCCATGGCATCGGCCATGCCCTGCACCAGCAGCCAGCCGATACCCAGCCCGGCGAGTCCGCCGATGAGCATGATCAAAACGGATTCCGACAGCACTATCGCCAGCACGGAACCATCGCTGAAGCCCAGCGTCTTGAGTACCGCAATTTCCGGAATGCGCTCGCGGACGGACTGCGACATCGTGCTGCCCGAGACGAGCAGCAGCGTAAAGAACACGAGCGTGAGGACCATTGTTACGATCAGCCCGATGTTGCCGAACTGCTTCGCGAACGACTCGGCAAAAGCCGCCTCGGTACTCGTTTCCGTCTGGCTCGGTGAGTTGGCAAACCGGTCGTCTATGGCATTGGCTACCGCGGCGGGATCGGCGTCCGGCGCTATTAGCAGGACGTACCATCCAACCGTGCCCTGGCCGAAAGCCCGGGCTTCCTCGAAGTAATCGTAGTGGAACAGCACGTACGCGGTGTTCCCGCGCGGGTCATCCGTGCCGAATACGCCCTCCAGCACGAATTCCCAGGTCCGCTCGCCGTCCTTGTTGGTCCAGATGGTCGACTGCAACGGGATGCGATCGCCGACGGCCCAGCCGTACTGTTCCACGATCTCCCGGCCGGCCACCATGCCGATTCTGTTCCTTGTCCAGGCTTCGAACTGCTCCTCCGGCATTTCGAGCTCCGGATACATGTCGAAGTACGCGCGCGGTTCGGTCGGAAACTGCGCGAACTGCAGCCGCGGGTCCTGGTAGTAGCCCCCGAACCAGGACAGATGCGTGACGCCCAGGACTCCCGGTACGGCGGCAATCTGCGCCTGGTACCTGATGGGGAGCGGATTGATGAACGACATGTTGTTCGTGACCACCATTCGCTCGGGGTCGGCCATGTCCACGCCTAACCGAAAGGCGTAGGACACGCCGTTCAATGTCGCAAACAGCAAAAACGCGATGAACACCGACAAAATCGTCAGCAGCGTGCGGGCCTTCTTGCGCCACACGTTTTTCCAGACGAGTCCGAAGTACTTCACGCCACCGCCCGTTCCACGAGACGGCCCTTGTCCAGGTGAAGCGTGCGCCGGGAATAGTCCGCCGCCTGGGCATCGTGCGTGACCATGACGATGGTCTT
>DATABW010000147.1:0-3198 GCA_036259375.1 Woeseiaceae bacterium | reverse complement strand
CCAGACGGCGCAGAGCCAGACCCACTGCGAAGGCATGGGGACGACGCTGGTGGCCGCGCTGTTCTACGATAACCGCGTTTCGATTGCGCACGTCGGCGACTCCCGCGCATACAGGCTGCGCGACGATACGTTCGAGCAGCTCACGCTGGATCATTCACTGCTGCAGGAACTGGTGGATCGCGGCTTCTACTCCGAGGAGGAGGCACAACGCTCCACAAATCGAAATTACGTCACCCGGGCACTGGGCGTGGAACCCACGGTGGAAGTCGAGGTGCAGGAGTACGACGTGATGAAAAACGACATCTTCCTGCTGTGTTCCGACGGTCTGCCGGACATGGTCGAAGATGAAGATATTCACTTAACTATCAGCACTTTTAATGCTAGCCTTGATGTGGTTGGTCAGCAACTGGTGCAACTGACGAACGATCACGGCGGCAGAGACAACGTGTCCGTGATGCTGGCTCAGGTGCTTGAGCCATTCGCGGCGAAAAGGGGGCTCGTTGCAAGGCTTTCGAAGATGTTTCGTTCCTGACGGCGCGCTGATTGGGGAGGCGGGGCCGCTCACGGCTCTGTGGGTATCGTCTTACAGCAAACGGCAAAAATAATATGGCACGTTTAATCCTGAGTCTCGACAGCCAGGTGCTGGCTGAATACAACATGTCGAAGGAACGCTATACGATCGGCCGGCTGCCGGACAACGACGTGCGCATCGACAATCCTGCCGTGAGCGGTCACCACTCGCTCATCATCAATATCCTGAACGACTCGTTTCTCGAGGACCTGAACAGCACCAACGGGACCTACGTCAACGGAAAGCTCATCAAGAAACATGCGTTGCAGCACGGCGACGTCATCACGATTGGACATCACCAATTGCGGTTCTCGGACCAGCAGGCCCACGATACGGAGCAGGACGAGTTCGAGAAGACGATGGTGATCCCGTCGGGCCAGCAGAGCGCCGAGCAGCTCGCGCGCGCGGAGAAGGCGGCAGCCGCCGCCGCATCCGCCAGCGCAGCCAGGGCGCGCACTGATGTGAAGGTAGAGCACCCGGAACCGGCGGCACACACGTCCACCACGGCCGGGGTCGACCCGAAGCATGCACCGAATGCCCTGCCAATGGCGAAGCTGCAGGTCCTGAGCGGCGCCTTTGCCGGGCGCGAACTGGAGCTGACCAAGGCGCTGACCACACTCGGACGTCCGGGCGTCCAGGTGGCCGCGATCACCCGGCGTGCCGAAGGCTATTTCGTCGTGCATGTCGAAAGCGGCAAAGAGGGCGACTACCCGATGGTCAACGGCCAGCCGATCGGTGCGCAGGCGCGCAAGCTCGCCGACAACGACGTGCTGCAGCTGGCCGGCGTGAAGATGGGTTTCTTCACCAGCTGATTGCTGCAGAGCCCGTCTCACGGGCGACCCGTTCTCAATCGCCGGTTGCCCGTGAGACGGGCTCCTACCGCGCAGATTCCAGGGCGCGCGGCGTCACGCCGCAAACGAGGGTGTAAGGTATCGTGCCTGCACTGGCCGCGACCTCTTCCACCGGCAATCCGTCACCCCACAGCATCACCGCGTCACCGACGCGTTCGGCGCCGGCGGGCCCGAGATCGACGGCCGCGAGATCCATCGACACCCGGCCCGCCAGTGCGGCACGGCGGCCGTTCACCAGCACCGGCGCACCGGACGGCAGGAAACGCGTATAACCGTCGCCATAACCCGCCGCGATGATGCCGATTACGGTGTCGTTGCGTGCTTTCCAGGTGGCGCCGTATCCGACGTGCTCGCCGGCGCGCAGCTGCTTTACGGCGATCAGTTTCGACTCGAACTGCATCACCGGGCTGAGGCCGAAATCCCTGCCGGTCGTGCCGGCGAACGGCGAAATGCCGTAGAGCGCGATCCCGCACCGGACCGAGCTGCGCCCGGGATCCGCGCCGGCGCAGATGCTGTCCGGCCAGCCCAGTACTCCGGGAGAGTTGGCGATGCTGATCGGGCCATCGAACGAAGCGGCCAGCGAGCGAAATCGCGCGATCTGCTCGCGGGTCCGCGCGTTGCGACGATCGTCGGCGCAGGCGAGGTGCGTCATCAGCCGCAGCTCGCCGACCGCCTTGCATTGCCTCAGCCGTTCGACGGCGGCCTCACATACTTCCGGCTCAAGCCCGAGCCGGCGCATGCCGGTGTCCACCTCCAGCCACACCACGGCCCGTCCCGGTCTGGCGGCCTCGAGCAGATCGAGCTGCGGCTCGCAGTGGACGACCAGCTCGAATCCTTTGTTTACCGCGGTATCGAGATCCGACGCACTATAGACGCCGCCGAGCAACAGGATGGGTTGGCGAATGCCCGCCCTGGAAAGCGCGATCGCATCCGCCAGCCTCGCGACCGCGAACGCGTGCGCCTCTGGCAGGTTCCGCGCAACCGTCAGCAGTCCGTGACCGTAGGCGTTCGCCTTGACGACGGCAATGACCTTCGCTCCGCCCGCCGCCGTGCACAATCGCTCGTAATTCTCCCGGAGTGCCTCGACGCGGATGAGCGCGCGCGGCGCCGTCACGGATAGGCCTCCTCCGCGTAACGGTCGGGGGCCCAGTTCTCGAACTTGGTGAAGCGGCCGACGAAGGTCAACAGGAAATCGCCGACAGGACCGTTACGCTGCTTGGCGATCGCGATGTCGGCGAGGCCCTTGCGCGGCGAATCCTGGTTGTAGACTTCGTCGCGATAGATGAAGACGATCAGGTCCGCGTCCTGCTCGATGGCGCCGGACTCGCGCAAGTCGGACATCACCGGCCGCTTGTCCGTCCGCTGCTCGACACTGCGATTGAGCTGTGACAGCGCGATAATCGGGACTTCCAGTTCCTTGGCCAGGGCTTTCATCGAGCGCGATATCTCCGAAATCTCCGTGGCGCGGTTTTCGGTGGTGCCGTGCACCTGCATGAGCTGCAGGTAATCGAGCACGATGAGGCCGAGCCCGTGCTCGCGCTTCAGCCGCCTCGAGCGCGCCCGGATCTCCGTGGGCGACAGCGCCGGCGAGTCGTCGATGAAAATCGGCGCGTCGGACATCAGTTGCACCGCGGTGTTGATCCGCGACCAGTCCTCGTCCGGGAATTTGCCGGTGCGCAGGTGCGACTGGTCGACGCGGCCGAGCGAGGAAATCATGCGGAACGCCAGTTGCTGCGACGGCATTTCCATCGAGTAGATCGCGGTGGGGATTTTCGC
>DATABW010000146.1:0-19607 GCA_036259375.1 Woeseiaceae bacterium | reverse complement strand
CGAAACGTCGCGCCTCGGCACCGGCCGCCACTACGACCAGCACCCGAACTGGCACCCCGACGGCCAGCGAATCGTGTTTTCATCCGACCGGCGTGACTCCGGCTTCGACCTGTGGGAGCTCGACCTCGCGACCGGCCTTACCTGGCGCCTCACCCATGAGGAGGGTGACGAGACAGAGCCGGCCTGGTCACCCGACGGCCGCGACCTCGCCTGGATCAGCCGCCGCAACGGGCAGTGGCGGCTGGTGCTGCGCCGCCGCGGTGAACCGGCCACCGACCTGGTGGTGACGGACGAGCCGATGGCAGCACCGGCCTGGCGGCCGGACGGCACGCTCCTCACTTACTTGCGCCGTGACGGTGGCGAATACCGGCTGGACATGGTCATCCTGTCGGACCCGCCGGTGATCCGCCCGCTGGCGGCTCAGCAGGACTTCTTCCTGTCGCCGGCGAGCTGGCTCGACAGGCAGCGCCTGTACTACACCGCCGACGGCGTCATCCGGCTGCGAAGCATCAATGCATGGCAGTCGGAAGAGATCCCGTTTCGCGCGGACGCCGGGATGCTCGCGCCGCGCTCGCCCGGGGAAGAGCCGCCGCGGCAGCTCACGGTCACCGACGCGCCGGGGCATCGGCTGGTCATCCGCGCGGCGCGTTTATTCGACGGCATGCGGCCCGGCTACCGGAATGACGTGGACATCCTGATCGAAGGCGGCCGCATCGCTGCCGTCGAACCGCGGCGCGAGTGGCCCGACGCGAGGGTGCTCGATCTCGGGGACGTCTCGGTGCTGCCCGGTTTCATCGACGTCTATTCCGCTCTGCCGGCATCGAGCCAGGCGGCCGCCGGATTGCAACTACTGAGCTTCGGGATAACGACCGTGGTCGACGCCGGGCCGGAACGCGGCTACGACGCGGCGGCCTGGGAAGGCGAGCAGATGCCCGGGCCGAGGCTCCTGCGGGCGGCGCCGGCCAGTCTGCGGCCCGAGGACGGAGACGTACGCCCGTCCCTCGTCACGCTGCCGGCCGAAGGCGCGGGAGGCGGCGACCGGCAGCAGGTGCAGTACTGGCGTGACCGCGGAGTACCCGTTCTGTCGGAGTCCTGGAGCACGGGCTTTCACATCGGAGCGGACCTGTTCCTGGGCGCGGATACGCTGCCGGCTTCACCGCAGGGCGTCCAGTACCAGGATGTGCGGGTGGCGCTCGGGGCGGGACCGGTGACGATGGTGTCGGGGCTGGCGGATGGCGGCACCCCGGGCCTCTCCGCGCTGTTTGGTACGCGCCAGGCGGAGGGATTGCGCCAGCCGCCGGACATCCCGCGGCGCCGCGCCTCCATGCCGCAACTCGCCTCGGAGACATCCACCGTAGCCGTCGGCAGCAAGCCGAACGGCCTCCCCGCGGGTCTTGCTACGCACGCGGAGCTGAGGGCTCTCGCCGCCGCCGGCCTGAGCGGCGACCAGGTGTTGTGGGCGGCGGGCCGGAACGCCGCCCGGGCACTCGGCCTCGAGAACCAGATCGGCCGGGTCGCTCCCGGGGCGCTGGCCGACCTGGTGCTGATCGCGGGCGAGCCCCGCGCGCGGATCGCCGATGCCGCGAACGTCATCGCGGTAGTGCGGAACGGCCGCTTCTACAGTGTGGGGAGGCTGCTGGACCGCCGCGCGACTGTCGAATAACTTGACAAAATGCCCGGAATGACCGGGTTGTCGCACATTGGCGACGGTGCACCGGGGGCGTCGCGGGGGCGGGCGCGCACGGCAATACGGGATTAGCGGAAAAAGTCAATGACTTGCAATTCCAGCAGCAGCCGTCACACTGTGCGCCGGGCGGAGCGGACTGTCGGGTTAGTTTACATTTCCGGGCTAACAGTTAACCCCGGTTTGCCACGTTTAGGGTCATGTCGTTGTAAATACGGCAGAAAATCGCCTCTGGCATGGGACTTGCTTTTATACCCGTGCCCAAGCGAAGCGTAACTGGAAACGGGAACTGATTCGATACACACAGGATTTAGACGCCAGAAGAAGAAGAACTATAAAAACAAAAAGATCCAGATCCGTACAATAATAACGACATGTTTGTATCTGGTTACCGAATCCAGTTACCTCTTTTAACAATAAAAAGAGTCATTAACCCCGCCGCTAACGCCGCGGGGTTTTTTATTTCGCTGTAGAATTCCGGCGAGTCGAACGGGACCGGGGGAGCCTGTCTTGAAACGAGCGATTCTCGTCGCGTGGCTGCCGGCGCTGCTGCTCGCCGCCTGCGCCGGTACGGCCGAACGCGATTACCGTGAAAAAGGGGTCGCCGAACTGCAGGCGTCCATGGACCGCGGGGAACTCACCTCCCGCGAACTCGTCGAGTACTACCTCGAGCGCATCGAAGCCATCGACCGCCGCGGACCCACGCTGCAGTCCATCATCGAGATCAATCCTGACGCGCTGGCGATCGCCGACGCGCTCGACCGGGAACGGCGCGAATCCGGCACTCGCGGACCACTGCACGGCATCCCGGTCGTGCTGAAAGCCAATATCGACACCGGCGACGCGATGGCCACCACGGCAGGCTCGCTGGCGCTCGCGAACCATCATGCGCCGGACGACGCTTTCCTTGTGGCACGCCTGCGGGACGCGGGAGCGGTCATTCTCGGCAAGGCAAACCTGAGCGAATGGGCGAATTTCCGGTCCACGCACTCTTCCAGCGGCTGGAGCAGCATCGGCGGCCAGACCAGGAATCCGTTTGATCCGCGGCGCAACCCCTGCGGCTCCTCCAGCGGCTCGGGGGTTTCCGTTTCGGCTAACCTGACGGTACTGGCGATCGGCACGGAAACCGACGGGTCGATCGTGTGCCCGGCGGCCATAAACGGCATCGTCGGCATCAAGCCGACTCTCGGCCTCGTCAGCCGCGACGGGATCATTCCGATCGCGCACAGCCAGGATACGGCGGGTCCGATGGCTCGAACGGTCAGCGACGCGGCCCTGCTGCTCGGGGCCATCGCGGCGAAAGACGCCGCGGACCCGGCGGCGGCGCAGCGTGATGAGGCGGTGCCGGACTATTCCGCTGCGCTGGACGCGGACGCCCTGCGGGGGAAGCGGATTGGCGTGCTGCGAAGCTTTGCCGGCGCGGGCGACGACCTGCGTATCGCCGAAATCTTCGACGCGAGTATCGACCTGTTGCGGGCGAACGGCGCCGAGATCGTCGACCCGGTAGAGGTCGATACGGAAGCCATGGGAGATGCGGAGTACGAGGTGCTGCTGTACGAGTTCAAGGCAGACCTGAACGAGTATCTCGCCGCTTCGAATGCGCCGCTGGGATCCCTGGCGGAGATCATCGCTTTCAACGAAGCCAATGCGGCGGCCGTGATGCCGTTTTTCGGCCAGGAGATCATGGTGCTCGCGCAAAGCAAGGGACCGCTGACGGAACCGGCATACCGTGAGGCGCTGGAGACGAGTAAGCGCATCGCACGCACTGCGATTGACCAGGCGCTGGAGGAACACGAACTCGATGCGCTGATCGCACCCACCAACGGGCCGGCGTGGCTGACGGACCCTGTTCTCGGCGATCACTTCAGCCTGAGCAGTTCTTCACTCGCCGCAGTCTCCGGCTACGCCGCGATCACGGTGCCTGCCGGCTACGTCGCGGGCCTGCCGATCGGCCTCTCTTTCATTGGCGGCCCTTTCAGCGAGCAGGCGTTGATCGGCCTGGCGTACGACTTCGAACAGGCGAGCCGCATGCGCAAGCCGCCGCTCGAGGACCTGCACTGAACCCGAGATCCCGTCCGTGTTCAAAACGCTTCGCATTTCCGTCCTGTTGCTGATTCTCGTTGCCGTCTCGCTCAGCAGCTGGTTGACCCAGGCCCGCAGCACCGACTGGAATAACAGCCTGTGGGTGAAGGTGTACCCGATCAACGCCGACCGGTCCGCCAACACGCAGCGATACATCGACGCCCTGACCGTCGAAGACTTCGGCGGCATCGAGCGTTTTATTGCGCGCGAGACGGTCAAATTCGGGCGAGCTCTCGAGCAGCCGGTGCGAATGGAGCTCGGCGGCGAGATTGCCGTACAGCCGCCGGCACTGCCGCTCTCGCCGGCCATTCCGCAGGTCATGTGGTGGAGCCTCAGGATGCGCTGGTGGGCCGGCCGTGTGACCGACGACCCGATCAAACCCGACGTCCGGATCTTCGTGCGTTACCACCAACCGAAGGACGGCCTGCTGGAAAACTCCGTCGGAATCCGGAAAGGCATGGTCGGCGTGGTCAACGCGTATGCCGGGAAGCGCCACACGCCGGTCAACAATGTCATCATCGCGCACGAGCTGCTGCATACGCTGGGCGCTACCGACAAGTACGACCCGTCCACAAGTCTGCCGTCGTTCCCGAATGGGTATGCGCAGCCGGCGCTCCAGCCGCTGCACCCGCAGCGCTTCGCCGAAATCATGGGCGGACGCATCCCGCTCTCGGAAGGCGAAGCGATGATCCCGCAGAGCCTGAGCTATGCCGTGATCGGCAGGGCCACGGCGCTCGAAATTCGGCTGGCGGAATGAGCGGCATGTACGAAGACGTTCCCGCCGCGCTTTCCTGTCGCGACCTGACCGTGGCCGTACCCGGGCGAAGGCTGGTCGCATCGCTCGACCTGGAACTCGGGCGAGGCGATTTTCTGGCGGTGCTGGGCCAGAACGGCGCGGGCAAGACGCTCACCTTGCTGACGCTGGCCGGTTTGCGCACTCCGGATGCAGGACAGGTCAGGCTGGGCAACCGGCCGGTCGACTCGCTGAAGCGCACGCAGGTCGCAAGGGAACTGGGCCTCCTGCCGCAGTCCGTCGATGACGTCTTCCCCGCGACGGTGCTCCAGACGGTGCTGGTCGGCCGTCATCCTCACATCGGACCGTTCGGCTGGGAGAAGGAGCTGGACCGGCGTCTCGCCTGCCGTTCCTTGGAGGACGTCGACCTGGCGCCGCTGGCTGAACGCGAGGTCGCCACCCTGTCCGGCGGCGAGCGCCGCCGGGCGGCGATCGCGCAGGTGCTGGCGCAGGATCCCGCCGTCTACCTGCTGGACGAGCCGACCAATCACCTCGATCCCCAGCACCAGCTCGACGTGCTGCAACTGTTCGGCGACAGGACCCGCGCCGGAGCGGCCGTCATCGCGACGTTGCACGACGTCAATCTAGCGGTGCGCTTCGCGAATCGCTGCCTGCTGCTTTACGGCGACGGCCGCTGGGATCTCGGGCCGACCGAATCGGTGTTGAACGAAAGCCGGCTGAGCGAGCTGTATGCGGTGCCCATGGAAGCCGTGCGCTGGCGCGGCCGCGACCTGTTCATTCCTGGCGGAAACCCGGTGTAGGAGCCCGTCTCACGGGCGACTCCGACGTTCAACCGCGGTAGCCGTTCACGGGCTCCTACGATCAGGTTACGAAGCCTTTCAGGCGCCCCAGTAACTCCCCGTGGAGCTTTTCATTCGCCGCCGCCAGTACCGAGCGCGTCGCCCGCCCTGCCGGCCGGCCGTTCAGGTCGGTGAACACGCCGCCCGCTTCCTGCACGACGACGGACAGCGCGGCGATGTCGAGAATGCCGACGTTCGACTCTATGACCGCGTCGATCCTGCCGGCCGCGAGCAGGTGATAGTGGTAGAAATCGCCGTAGCCGCGAATGCGGTCGACCGACGCCACGATCTCTCCCAAACGCCCCCAGCCGTCGCTGCATGCGAGCGACTTGAGATTGCCGGTTGACAGTGCGGCTCGCTGCAGGCAATCGATACCGCTCACCTGCAGCCGCTCGCCGTTCATCCAGGCGCCCTGCCCGGCCTCGGCCCACGCGACTTCCTCGAATAAGGCGCCACTCGAGACCCCGAGCACGGGCACGTCGTCGCGCATCAATGCGATCTGCGTGGAGAAGAAAGGATAGCCCCGAACGAAACCCTTGGTCCCGTCGATAGGGTCGACGATCCAGAGAGACTCCGCCTCCGGGCGGGTCTGGCCGCTTTCCTCGCCGTAAAAACCGTAATCCGGAAACCGGTCCAGGAGAATCTCGCGAATGGCCTCCTCGCACTCGATGTCGGCACGCGTAACCGGCGTCCTGTCGGCTTTCGTGCGCACCTCGAGATTGCCCCGGAAATAGCGCCGGCTGATTTCGGCGGCGGCGCGGGCGGCTTGCAAGGCGCATTCGAGTTCCGGGGACACGAGCTGAACTATGGCGGCAACGCGGCGGCGAAACAAGCGGAGCCCGTCTCACGGGCGACACGGCAGTGACGCCGGATACCTTCTTGACAGTCCTGCGACACGAATCTATCGTTCCCGCGACACTAGGTGAACCCGGAAAGGCATTTTTCCGGGTGAACGGGAAGCCGGTGAAGCGTTACGACGCTGAACCCGGCGCTGCCCCCGCAACGGTGATCGAGTCAACCCGCAGCCCCCGGCGTGCGCCTGCATACCGGAGCCACTGCGAACCGAAGCCAGCTATCGCTCCGGTTCGCGGGAAGGCGCTGCGGGCCGGAGTGACACTGATCCCTCCACTCGTAAGCCCGGAGACCGGCCTGGTGCACACGCGAATGACGCGGCGGGCGATTCGGACGTGGCTTTGGCAAGCTGGCGCATCGGTTCCCCTCGGCATTCGCACTCTGACGGCACATGGCCGCGTGCGGGTGGCACGCAAAGGGGACTACGATGACAGGATCCGGCTGCAGGGCGCTGCTCGCCCTCGCTCTCTCTTGCTCCGGCGCAGCCAGCGCCGCCGGGACTACGGACGATACTATCGACGCCGAAATCGTCGTGACGGCGACACGGACGCCCATGCCGATCGGACAGGCGATCGTGCCGGTCACGGTCATCACGCGGCAGGCGATCGAGCAGTCGCTCGCCTCCGACCTCGCCGAATTGCTGCGCTTCGAAGCCGGGGTGGAGATCGGGCGAAACGGCGGGCCCGGCCAGGGAACCTCGGTTTTCATGCGCGGGACGGAGAGCAACCACACGCTGGTGCTGATCGATGGCGTGCGAATCAACCCCGGGACCGTCGGCGGTGCCGCCATTCATCACATCGCTCCGGAGGTCATCGAGCGTATCGAGATCGTCAAGGGCGCGCGTTCGGCCCTGTTCGGCACCGATGCGATCGGCGGCGTCATCAACATCATTACCCGCCGCAGCGATCGGGTATATCTCGAGGGTGCAGTGGGAGCCGGCAGCTTCGATACGCGTTCAGGCTATGCCGCCGCGGGACAGCGGTCCGCAAGCGGCGACATCGGTATCGCTGTGAACCTGCAGGACACGGCCGGCTTCCCCGCGCGCACGGACAGCGATATCGATCGCGGATTCGAGAATCTGTCCGCTAACGTCCATGCCGGCAGGCAAATCGGTGACAGCTACGTCTCGCTGCGGCACTGGCGCGCCGCCGGCTCGAACGAGTATTTCGATTTTTTCCTGGCGCCGCTCGACCAGGATTTCCGGAACGAAAGCAGCGCGCTGGAGTTGCAGTCCGATTTCGGTGGCGACCTCACGAGCACGCTGGTGATCAGCCATATCATCGATGAAATCGAGCAGAACCAGTCCTCCGACTTCGTGCGCTCGACGCGCAATGCGCTCGACTGGCAACTGGACTGGCCCACGGGCCCGCACCGCTGGATCGGCGGCGTCTACCTCGTCGACGAAAAGGCAGCTGCTCTATCTTTGGGATCCGGTTTCGACGCCGACACGGAAGTCAAGGCGGTCTTCCTGGAAAACCTGTGGGCCAGCGGGCGGCAGCGCACGTTCGCCGCCGTCCGCCTGACGGATCACGCCACATTCGGCAATCACGTGACCTGGAACGCCGAATACGCGCTCTCGCTCGACGATCGCTGGACTCTCAACGCGGGCGTGGGCCATGCCTTTCGCGCCCCGGACGCTACCGATCGCTTCGGCTTCGGCGGCAACCCGGCCCTCGAGCCCGAAATCGCCGACGAGGCGCAGGCCGGGCTGAGTTACCGGCCGGACGCGCGTCACTCGTTCGACCTGGAGGTTTATTACAAGAACATCGAGGATCTCATCGAGTTCGACCTGGCAAGCTTCGAGCTCCGCAACATCGGCATCGCGAAGGTTCGCGGTGCGGAGCTACGCTGGGACTATCGCGGCGATCGCTACTCGCTGCTCGCCAGCCTCGTTCGCCAGTCGGCGGAAAACGCCGCCGATGGATCGCGGCTGCCGCGGCGTGCCGAGGAAATCCTGACCATCCGGGCTTCGCGGAACCTCGGCGCGCATCGTGTAGGGTTCTCCTTGCTGGCGAGCGGTGATCGCGAGGACATCGGCAACCAGCACATGACCGGCTACGTCGTTGCCAACGTCACGGGGCAACTGGCGCTCGGTGATCACTGGCGACTCGGTGCGCGCATCGAAAACCTGCTCGATGCACAATACGAGACCGTGGCGGGCTTTCGCATGCAGGAACGCAGCGCCTTCGTCGACCTGAGGTACCAATGGCAATGAGCGGAACATGGGAAAGCGGCTGAGCAAAATCTATACGCGTACCGGCGATGACGGCACCACCGGTCTCGGCGACGGCAGCCGCGTCGAAAAGGACGACCCGAGAGTGGAAGCCTACGGCACGGTCGATGAGGCGAACAGCGCGATCGGGCTGGTGCTGGCCGTCTCCGCAGTGCCGGATGCCATCCGCGCCTGCCTGACAGAGGTGCAGCACGACTTGTTCGAGCTGGGCGGCGAGCTCTGCATTCCGGGGCATCGGGCCATCGAAGAAGCGTTCATCGAGCGGCTCGAACGCCAGCTGGACGGCTTCAACTCGGATTTGCCCCCGCTGAAGGAGTTCATCCTGCCGGGCGGCGGCCAGGCAGCGGCCGCCTGCCACCTCGCCCGCACCGTCGTCCGGCGAGCCGAACGGCGCGTGCGGACCCTCGCGAAACTCGAGGACGTGCGCGCCGAAGTGTTGCGCTACCTGAACCGCCTGTCAGACCTGCTGTTCGTGATCGCCCGGCGGCTCGCGCGGGAGGAGTCGGGCCAGGAAATTACCTGGGACCGGGATCGCCTGTAGGAGCCCGTCTCACCGGCGATACGGCCGTGGGTGCCCGGAGGCTCCTACAGCGGTTTGTGCATCAGGTGAGCGCTGCCCGGGCAGAGGCTGGTGAATTCGCGCGTTCCCTGGATGGATGCCGGTGCCTTGCCCCGGTCGACGATCCGGTAGTCGAGCTTCCAGAAGAACACTTCGGCATCGACGGTCAGCAGCCATAACTCGGTAAGCCCGGCAGCCAGCGCCTGCTCCTCGAGCGCCTGGACGAGCTGGCGGCCGATGCCGGCGGCGCGGCTGCCCGGATCCACGACCAGCGAGCGCAGCAGGCCGGCACTGCCGAACGCCTGCAGGCCAATGGCGCCGTTCACCGAAGGCGGCGTGGCGACCGTATCCAGCGCCACGAGAAAATGCTCCAGGCCACTCTCATCAAGATCGTCCACCGGCAGCCCGGCGCCCTGCAGCAGGCGTTCGATGGCAGGCCAGTCCTTTGCCTGGGCTTTGCGGATGTTGGCGCTCGTCACGGCATATTTCCGGTTTTCGCAGAATCCTTCGGCCGCTCGTTGAGCGGGCTGGTTCCCTCACAGGTGGAACGCTGGCGCGCCGGCAAGTTCCTCATCCGCCGCAGCGCGCTGCACGCGCGCCCGCTGCAGCGTGCGGCACAGCGTCTCGCCCGCACGCACCAGGCGCGGCGTTGCCCGGCCGATTTCGTTGGCGGGCAGGAAGAAGAAGGTGTCATAGCGATTGACCGACAGCTCCGGCCAACGCTGCCAGACGGCGAACACGTCCTGCGGGTTGTCCGAGCTCGCGAGCATCACTTCCGGGTTCCGGGCCAGCACCGCTTCGACCGAGATCATGGGCGCGAGGTCGCCGAGATCCGCAAACACGTTGCGGCCGCCGCAGGTCTCGATGAGTTCGCTCACGTAGTGTTCCCCATTGACGGTGTAGAGCGGTCGTTGTGAGACCTGGTAGAACACGGTGATCGGCAGCGCGTCCCGATGCCGCGCCTCCAGCCGCAGCAGGCCCTGGCGGAATTCAGCAGCCGCGGTCTGCGCCTGTCGGCCGTGGCCGGTGAGCTCGCCGATCCTTTCCATCGCCGCCGCCACATCGTCCAGCCCGCGCGTGCGAATCGTCTCGACGCGGAATCCGCGGCTCCGCAGCTCATCCACGACGTGCGCCGGCGTGCCGCTCGCCCAGGCCAGCAACAGGTCAGGCTGCAGCAGTTCCAGCCGTTCCTGGTCCAGCGAAAACGAATCGCCGATGACGGGCAGGTCAGCGGCTTCCGGCGGATAATCTGTATAAGAGCTGACGCCGACCAGCGATTCGCCCGCGCCCACCGTGAATACGAGCTCCGCCAGGTGGGGCGCGAGGGTGACGATGCGAAGCGCAGCACGCCCGTCGTGGGTGGAAGGCGGCGCTTCGCCGCTCCGGTCCTGGCAACCTGCGGCGAAAGCGGCAGCAGCAAGCGCCAAAATCGCGACGGACAGCCGGCGCCTCACACCGACCAGCCGTAGAGGGTCATCGCCGCGATCACCGCGGCCCAGATGAGCAGTGAGCGAAATACCAGCCTGTTCGCCGCGAGCGCCCCGCGCGCCCCGCGCTCCGCGCTGCTTTCGTCCTCTGCTTCGGGCACGGCCAGTGCGCCCAGTCCGACTCGCGCCAGCAGGTTCTCGTTCTGCACCCCGGGCGGCACACCGACGTTGCCGCCGGTGCGCCAGGCCGTGATCGCGGCATCGAAGTTACCGGCCATGGCAAAGCTGACGGCGGTCAGCCGCGCCGGAATCCAGGCGATCCAGCCTTGCAGGTCCTCGGCGGCCGTGACGCAAAGCGAGGCCGCGCTCGTGCTGCTTTCGTCGCGCGCGGCATTGAACACCGCCCGCCGCCGGATGAGGTCGGTGACGCGATAGCCCCAGGCGCCGAGCGGGCCGAGCACGACAAACCAGAAAATGACGGCAAACAGCCGGTTGTTGGCCTGCACGCATACGGCGGCCTCGATCTCGTTAACCCGGGCGTCGGATTCGGGTAGCGGTTCTCGCTCCAGCAGCACCTTGCCCGAGCGACGAATACGCGCTTCGTCACCGGATTCGAGCGCGGCGCAGTACTCGTTCACTTCCTCTCCGATGTCCTTCGGACCGAAGGAAAAGAACAGCACGAAGACGGCAAACAGGAGGTAAGGGAAACCGAACAGCGCGTCGCCCAGCATCACTCGAACGAGGGCCACCGGCAGGACCAGCACGATCGCGAGGAGCAGGACCAGCAGCAACGGCGGCCAGTTGGCGAAACGATTGACCTGCTCGAAACCGCTGTCGATGACCCGGTCCAGCCAACGCAGCTCCCGCAGATGAAACAGCTGCGTAGCGAGACGTTCGACCGCTAATCCGATGAGTAATGCGAGAAGCTTCATTTACGGTATCCGAACAGGGCTCCTACGACAGCGCATCATACAATCGCAGCCAATCGAAAGCCGGACCCGGGTCGGATTTCCGGCCGGGCGCGATATCCGAATGCGCGGCCACCAGCCGCGCGTCCAGGGCCGGCCAGGCGCCGAACAGTGCCTCGAGCACCGGCGCGAGCACGGCGTATTGCGCTTCGGTGTACGGAGTGGTGTCCTCGCCCTCGAGCTCGATCCCGATCGAGTAATCATTGCAGCGCGGCCGGCCGCGGAAGGAGGATTCACCCGCATGCCAGGCGCGGCGGCTGAAAGGCACGAACTGCAACACCTCGCCGTCGCGCCGTATGAGCAGGTGCGCGGAGACGTGCATCTCGCAGATCTCGTCGAAGTACGGGTGAGCCGTGCGATCGAGACAATTGGTGAAGAACCGCTCGATGTGCGCGCCGCCGAACTCGCCGGGCGGCAGGCTGATGCCGTGCAGCACGACGAGCTCGGGCTCCACACCCTCGGGGCGCTCGTCCTGGTTTGGCGAGGGGCACTGGCGGGCCGGGCGAAGCAGTCCCGTGCCGGGGCTGATGGCAAAGCGGGTCTCGGCGAGCTCCGGCATGGCGGCTCCTCGGATGCAGTCGGTCCTACTCTTACATATCGGCACCGGCTGTCAACGTAGAATGGAACGATGAAGACGACGATTCGCCTCTACGTTCCCGGCCCGCTCATTGCCGGCGCCGACCTCCTCCTGCCGCCCGATCGCTCCCACTACGCCTCACGGGTCCTGCGCCTGCGTGCCGGCGACGACCTTGTCCTTTTCGACGGCAGCGACCGTGAGTTCCCGGCCAGGGTGGCGCAGTGTTCACGCGAGGGCGTTACCGCGCAGGTCGGAGAAGCGCGCGAGCGCAGCGTCGAGTCCCCGCTCGCAATTCACCTGGTCCAGGGCATCTCCCGCGGCGAGCGCATGGACCTCGTGGTACAGAAAACGACGGAGCTCGGCGTCCATCGTATAACACCGGTCGCCACGGAATTTTCCGTCGTGCGGTTGGGTGGCGAGAAAGCCGAAAATCGCCTACGGCACTGGCAGAAGATCGCGCAAAGCGCCTGCGAGCAGTGCGGCCGGAATCGTGTGCCGATCGTCGATGCGCCGCTGGCGCTTGCGGACCGGCTGCAGGACGCGCCGTCGACAGAGGTGCTGCGCGTCCTGCTGCACCCGGGCGCCCAACGGAACCTGGCACCGCTGGACCGACCGGTCGCTCGCGTGGAATTGTTGATAGGCCCGGAGGGCGGGCTGAGCGAGGGCGAGATCGACAGGGCCGTTACGGCGGGCTTCACGCCCTGCTCACTCGGTCCTCGCATCCTGAGAACCGAAACGGCCGCCATTGCGGCAGTCGCCGTGCTTCAGTCGCACGCGGGCGACCTGTAGGCTCGCCGCGGTAGCGGCATCACGCCGCCAGGGATTCCTCGACGATCATGTGTTCCAGCTTCTCGAGATTCGGGATCAGCGGGTATTCGTTGATCATTTTGACGCGGCAGAGGATGGGAGCGTCGTCGGGCCAATCGCCATCGGTCCGATCGAGCTTCAGCACTTCCCGGTTTACGCGCACGAGCTGTGGGAAGCCTTGCGTCAGAATGCCGAAATACCCGGCGCGGATCTGCCCGGTGCTCGAATAGAACACGACCACGCGCGCGCGCCCGGTGCCTTCCGGCACCTCCTTGCCCATCGCGCCCTCGAACGACACGAGCGGCAGCTCGCGCCCGGACCAGTTGATCGTGCCCAGCATCCATGGTTCGCTGCCGCCCGGGCGCTCCGGCGCCGTGTAGCGCACGACCTCGACAACACAGGCGCGCGGCACGATGAGCCGGTCCTCGGCCAGCGGCACCAGCAGGCTGTAGAGCTCTTCGGTGTCCGTGCTCACTGCAGGCTGATTCCCCGTTCCTCGAGCAGCTTCCGGATCGCGTCCAGGAGCTGGGAGTCCTGGTACGGCTTGCCAAGATAGTCGTTGACGCCGATCTCGATCGCTCGCGCGCGATGCTTGTCGCCGGTACGTGACGTAATCATGATGATCGGCACGTCTGCGATGCGTTCGTCGTTGCGCACATGGGTCGCGAACTCGTAACCGTCCATACGCGGCATTTCGATATCCAGCAGGATGATGTCGGGTTTGTTCTCGGAGAGCGCGCTAATGGCGTCGAGACCGTCCTTGGCCGTGATGACGCGCATGCCGTTCCGCTGCAGGAAGCGTTCCATCACCCGCCGGACCGTTATCGAATCGTCGACGACCAGCGCCAGTGGCCGCACATCGACCGCCGCGGACACCGCGTTCTTCAGTTCGACGACCGGCGCACCCGTTCGCACCAGCGCGTTGATGTCGAGGATCAGCACGATGCTGCCGTCACCGAGAATGGTCGCGCCGGAGATGCCGCGCACACCCGCGAGCTGCGGCCCCACCGATTTGACGACGATCTCGCGGCTGGCGAGCATTTCATCGGTCAGGAGTGCGGCCGAGTAGTCGCCGGCCCGCACGAGGATGATCGGCACGTAGGAGTCGTCCTCCGGCAGCTTGGACGGCTGGCCGCCGAGATAGAGACCGAGATGGCGGAAGCGGTAGCTCTGTTCGCCGTACTCGTACGTCGGATCGTCCTGGGTCAGCAGGTTCTCGAGCTCCGCGCGCGCGATGCGCGCGACGCCTTCCACCGTCGGCAGCGGCAGCGCATAAACTTCGTCGCCGGTCCGGACAATCAGCGCCTGCGTGATGGCGAGGGTGAACGGCAGCCGTATACGGAAGTTCGTGCCCTGACCGATGACCGAGGAGATCTGCAGCGAACCCCCGAGCTGCTTCACTTCGTTGGCGACCACGTCCATGCCGACTCCGCGACCAGCCGACTGCGTGATCTTAGACGCGGTGGAAAAGCCCGGCGTCAGGATCAGCTGCATGATCTCCTCGTCCGTCACCTTGCTGTCGGGCTGCAGGAGGCTGCGCTCGTAGGCTTTGCGTCGGATCGCATCGACATCGAGACCGGCGCCGTCGTCCGCGACGTCGATCACCATTTCCGCTCCCTCCCGATGCAGGCGAATGGTGATTCGGCCTGTCGCCGGCTTACCCTTTTCCTGGCGGACCTTCGGTGCCTCGATGCCGTGAATAACCGCGTTGCGCAGCATGTGCTCGAACGGCGGAAGCATCTTCTCGAGTACCTGGCGGTCGAGTTCGCCCGACGCGCCCTCCACGGCGAGCTCGGCGCGTTTTTCCGATTCGGCAGCGACCTGGCGCACAAGGCGCGTCAGCCGCGGCACGTGCCGCTGGAACGGCACCATGCGCGTGCGCATCAACCCGTCCTGCAGTTCCGCGGTGACGCGGGACTGCTGCACGAGCAGCGTTTCGGCCTCCGACGTCAGGGTGCGCAGCAGGTCCTTGATACTGCCGAGGTCATTGGCGGATTCCGCGAGGGCGCGCGACAGTTGCTGGATATTGGAGTAGCGGTCCATCTCCAGCGGATCGAAGTCGCGCGCGACGAACGTATCCTGGTGACCGTGCATGATCTGAGCTTCCGTCTCGATCTCGAGCTTGCGCAGCTGCTGCCGCAGGCGGCTGACGGTCTGTTCGAGCTCATCGACGTGGAACTCGACGGAGCTGACCTGCTGGGAAAGACGCGAATGGTAGATGCTGATCTCGCCGGCTGCGTTCAACAGGTCCTCCAGCAGGTCGGCATCGATGCGCGCGAATTCCTGGCGCTCGGCGGCGATCGTGCGCGGCGCCTTGCGCCGCTCTACGGCCGGCGGTTCAGCCGAGGGCTCCGCGTCCGGTGCTTGCGCGGGCGGCTCCTCCGCCGGTGCTTCCGCAGGCGACCACCACGCCGGTGCTCCCGCAGACCGCTCGCCGGCGGCCGGTTGCGCGGACGGCTCTTCCTCCGTCATTTCGGGGAGCGGTTCGACCGGGGTGCTTCCCGCTTCCGCAACGGGCGGCAGCACCGGCTCTGCGGCTTCCTCCACGGCCGCCTCTTCGGCGTCGGCCGGCGCTTCCGTGGCAGGCGACGCGGTATCCGCCGCCTCCGGCTCGAGGTCCGCCGCTTCCCGCTCGTCCGGCACCTCCGGCTCGCTTTCCGCCGGCTCGGTTTCCGGCGCGGGTTGCGATTGCGCTTGCACGACGGCAGGCGACCCGCCAACCGGCGAATCCACGATTTCCATGCTCACCGTGTCTTCGGGCTCGGCGGAGAACTCGGCCACCACGGCGGAATCGTCAGCGGACGGCTCCGCGTCGTCAGGGGAACCCCCATTGTTGATCTTCTGGATGATCCGTTCCAGTTCCGTGGCTGCCCTGACCCTCTTGCCGGCGGTCACGGTATCGCGCATCCGGTGCAGCTCGTCGAGGCTGCGCTGCAACAGGTCGTCCAGACCGGGTGAGGCGGGCACTCGCCCGTCGTCGATACCGATGAGCAGCGTTTCGAGCTCGTGGCTGAGATTGCCCATGGCCGAAATGCCCGCCATGCGCGCGCCGCCCTTGAGCGTGTGCAGGTGGCGTTTCAGGCTTTCCACGTGGTCGCGGGAGTGCTTCTCCTTCGTCCACCCGGCGAGTGCCTTGTCGGCCTCCTCGAGAATCTCCGAGGCTTCTTCGGAGAAGATCGAGGCGATCTCTGCGTCGTACTGTCCCTCCTCCGGTTCCCCCGGTGCCGGCTCCTCCAGAGGCTCGTCGCCGGCGCTTTGCGGATCGGGAACCGCTTCGTGCACGGTCGGCGTCTCGATGGACTCGGTGAGCGCCTGCAGCTCTTCGATCAGCGCGCGGAAGTCGTCGCGCTCTCGATCCGGCTGGTTAATGTCCGCCACGATGGTCCGGATGGCGCGGGCCGCGGTACGCAGCGCGTCGATGCCGTCCTGCTCCAGGCCGACGTTGTAGTCGTTGGCGCGCCGCACGAAGCGGTTGAGAGCGCCGGCAACGGCGACGCCGCGCTCGACGTTCGCCATGTTGGCGCTGCCGTGGAGCGTATGGCAGGCGCGATGCAGCTTGTCGGTCACGTGAAACGGCGGGCGATGCCCCTCGCAACTCGCGAGGAAGGCGTCGATGACCTGGAGATGGCCCTCGGTCTCCTTGCCGAAAATGTCGAGCAGCACCGGATCCATCTCCAGCGCCGGCGCTTCCGCCTTCCGGTCTTTTTCCGGCGAGTCGATCGTCAGCAGCGCGGCATTGGGATCGCCTTCGGCGAACGCGTTCGCCCGCGCCATCAGCAGGTTGATGTCGGACGCAGGTTCGCTGCCGACTTCCAGCTGCTCCACCAGTTCCGGCACGACCGCTGCGGCCTGCATGATGAAGTCGATCATCGGCGGCGTCCGCGTGAGTGTCCGGTTAATCAGGCGGTTCAGCAGGTTTTCGACGCTCCAGCAGTATTCGCCGATGCGCTCGGCGCCGACCATGCGCCCGCTGCCCTTCAACGTGTGGAAGGAGCGGCGCACGGTGATCAGCGTTTCCATGTCGTCCGGCGCATCCGCCCATTGCGGCAGGTTGCGGCCGATCGAGGCGATTTCCTCCCGGGCTTCCTCGATGAACAGCTCGAGCAGTTCCGGATCCAGGTGCTCGGCGTCTTCGGCTACTACCGGCAGCGGAATGACGTCCGTCTCCTGCAACCCGCCGGCTGCGCGCGCGCGCTCGGCCGCGTCGACGCGCAAAGGCTTCATGGTCTGCGTGACGCTCGGATCGGCACCGTCCTTCGATAGCCGCTTCTCGAGATCGCGAAGAACGTTGAGGCAGGTCT
This sequence comes from Woeseiaceae bacterium, assembly GCA_036259375.1. Taxonomy (GTDB): domain Bacteria; phylum Pseudomonadota; class Gammaproteobacteria; order Steroidobacterales; family Woeseiaceae; genus IDS-8. Next base: position 2,524 of record DATABW010000146.1, on the reverse strand, counting down.
CGGCGTTGTCCAGCATGTAGTCGGGTTCGCGACGCCCCGCTTTTACCGTCTCCATGTAGTACTCGATGCTGACGATCGCGTCTGCCAGCCGGTCGGTTTCCTTCTGCTCCAGCCGCCCCGGGCCGCCGCCGCGGAGCGCGAGTACGACCAGCCGGCCGATGCGGTCCACGACCTCCATGGCCCGCGTCTTGTTGAGCATAAGGAGCCCGGCTTTGATGCCGCGGATCAGCGCCGGCACGCTGTCCATGCCCTGCGAGCTGCCCGTCGACGCCAGGCTCTGGCTGAACGTCTCCTTTATGCGCGCAAGGTTGATGATGCTCTCACGCATCACGGCCTCGGCCACTTGCTTGTAATCGGCGTCGCCGTCCGGCGGGAGTACCGGCTCGCCGCCGGCCTCCGGCTGCTCTCTCGGTACGATCATCCGCAGGAGCTGCTGGTCGAGGCGGTCTTCCACCTTCAACAGCGTGGCAGCAATTTCCAGGATCGTTTGCTCTTTGGCGCCGCCGCCGCGACTCACGACAGTCTTCAGCCGCTCAATCTCGGAATCGATGTCGCCGCGCAGTTCCCCGAGGCCGAGAACCCCGAGCGTGTCGCTGATTTTTTTCAGAAGATCGAGCTGAGGCACGAGCTCCGACGATTTCTTCATGCCGGTGCGGACGTAAATATCCAGCACGTCTTTCACGCGCCCAAGGTCCTCCTTGATTGCGGCAGCGACCGTCTTCATCAATTTGACGCTGGGCGCGGACAGGCTCTCTCGCGCGCGTTCCACCTGCTCGTCGCCCGGCAGCAGTTCCGCCAGGTTGAAGGCTGAACGGACCTCGCCTATGCGTTTGCCGGCGGTGGTCGAGCGGGCAACGTAATAAAGAAGGTTGTTGAGCAGCGACGTGACCGGGTGCGTGTCGAACGAGTCCGGCCCTTCGTCGATCAGGAGCTTCATGCGGCGGTCGGTCTGGCCGAGCAGCCGTTTCAGTGCGATGGATGTCTCGAGCCCGCCGTCGCAGAGCGCCTCCAGCACCGCGCCGGTAATCCACCATAGCTGGTGCATGTCCTCTCGCGTGGCCGACCTTTCCAGCGCCTCGACGACGCCGGACAGCGCGCGCAGGTGCTTCTTTTCGTCGCCGCCCTGGATCCAGCCGAGCAGCGCGAGCTGGAACTTCGGCCTCAGCGTCGCGGCCACTTTGACCGGATCCTCACCGCTGGTCTGCCGCTCGGCTTCGCCCGCCGCCTGGCGGGACGGCGACAGGTTGAGCAGCAGCAACGTGCCTTCGGAAAGCAGGGGCTGGCCGCGCGCGGCCCGCAGGTCGTTCAGCATCGGCAGCAGCACGAGTGCGATGTCCCGCCCGCCGCCGAGCAGTCGCTCGATGTAAATGGGAAGCTGGACCATCGCCCGGGTCAGCGCATCGAGGCCGTCCTGGCGGCCCTTGCCCTCCCTGAGCCTCGCCAGCGCAGCACAGACCAGCTCCATCTCTTCAGCGAGCAGCGCGGCGCCGTAGGTTTCGGTCATGCGCAGCGCGCCCTGCGCCTGGTGCAGGAGCTCGCCGCAGGTGGCGAGCGCCGTCGCGCCGCCGCGGCCGTCGATGCAATCCTCCAGTGCCAGATGGGCGCTCTTCAGCGTCTCCATCAGCTCGTGGCTGACGATCGCCAGCGCACTGGCCGCCGCTTCCAGCGTGGCAGTCTCGCTGAGCGGCGCCTGTATCCCGGTCTCGGTGCTCATCAGCCCGCTGCTTGGTCCTCGGTGGCGGTGCTGCGCCGCGGCGGCATCGCCTTGGCCGTCAACGTGCTGGTATTGAATGACGCGCTAGGCAACGTGAAGCCGGCGACCGTCTGCCTGAGCTGCGACGCGAGCACCGACAGCTTGGAAACGGCCGCAGCGGTGGCGCTCGTGGCCTTGCCTGTCTGATCGCTGATTTCCTTGAGTTTGGCCGTCCTGCGCGTCACGTCCGCCGCCGAACCTGCCTGGTGCCGTGCGGAGCCGGAAATGTTCTGTACGAGGCTCGCGATCTGGTTCGACACCTGCTCGATCTCATCCAGCGCCGCACCGGCGTTTTCGGCCAGGAGCGCGCCGCCCACGACGTCGGTCGTGCTGCGCTCCATCGATACGACCGCCTCGTTGGTGTCCGACTGGATGGTGCGCACCAGTACTTCGATCTGCTTCGTTGCGTTGGTAGACCTTTCCGCGAGGCGCTGCACCTCGTCCGCGACGACGGCAAAGCCGCGTCCGGCTTCCCCCGCCATCGATGCCTGGATGGACGCGTTCAGCGCCAGGATGTTGGTTTGTTCGGCGATATCGTTGATCAGCTCGACGATGTTGCCAATTTCCTGTGAGCTTTCGCCCAGACGCTTGATGCGTTTCGAGGTCTCCTGGATCGTCTCGCGGATGGCATTCATGCCGTCTATCGTCCGGCGCACTGCTTCCCCGCCCTTGTGCGCGACCTCCACCGAATGCCGCGCGACGTCGGACGACCGCTCGGCGTTACCGGAAACTTCCTCGATGGACGCGGCCATCGACTCGATGGACTCGGTG
>DATABW010000145.1:0-8476 GCA_036259375.1 Woeseiaceae bacterium | reverse complement strand
GCGCCATTCTTCGTCGCCGAGGATCGCGCGCAACACCGGGAAGCTCTTGCCGAGCAGGTTGTCCAGGTTATTGAAGAACAGTTCGCGGTAGATGGCCATCCGCCGGTCTTCCACGCCAGCCGGCGGCGAGCAGTGATCGGGATCGCGGATATGCGCGGCGAACGCCCGCTGCTTTTGCTGGAACGCCGCATCAGCCATCGGCGAGTGCCCCGGCTGTGGCGCCTCCGCGCGATCGACGCTGCAACGCCCGGATCCGCCGCACCTCGTCCAGCAGTTCCTCCACCGGCGGGAAGTTGAAGTCGCGCTCGAGCAGGGTCGGCAGCGGCCCGAAGCGGGCGTACGCGTCTGCCAACAGGGCCCACGCCGCGTCGCCAACGGCGCTGGCGTGCGTATCCACGCGCAGGTCTTCCGCTTCGACGTGGTGGCCGGCGACGTGGAAGTAGCGCACGCGTTCGCGCGGCATTGCCTCCAGGAACTCGCGCGCATCGTAACGGTGATTGATGCTGTTGACGACGAGGTTGTTGATGTCGAGCAGGAGATCGCAGTCCGCTTCCTCGAGAACGGCATTGGTGAAGTCGACCTCGTTCATTGCGGATTCGGTGGCTGCGTAGTAGGACACGTTCTCGATCGCGATGCGCCGCTCGAGTATGTCCTGAGCGCGGCGCAGCCGTGCCGCTACGTAGGCTACGGCTTCGTCAGTGAAAGGGATCGGCATCAGGTCGTACAGGTGCCCGTCGTCCGAGCAGTAACTCAGGTGCTCGGAGTAGGAAAGAACGCCGTGCTCGTCCATGAAGGCCTTGACGTCGGCGAGCAGCGCCTCGTCGAGCGGCGCCGGGCTCCCGATGCTCAGTGAAAGGCCGTGAATGAGAAACGGATAGCGTTCGGTGAAGAACCGCAGCTTCCGCGCCGGCTTGCCGCCAACGCGGATCCAGTTCTCGGGAGCGATTTCCATGAAATCGACGTCCGCCGGCGGATTCGCCATGAGCGTATCCATGAGTCCGCGGCGCAACCCAAGGCCGGCGCCGGACACCGGGCATTTGCCCGTGGCCGAGCTGTCGTTTTGTAGGGATGGGGACACGTTACATCAGACCGGATCGACGGGTTGGATATTACACTGCAGGAGCCCGTCTCAGCGGCGACACGGGCGTCAACCGCATCGTCGCCCGTGAGACGGGCCCCTCAAAGGAGGCGTCGCAGGCGTTCCATGTACGCCTGCTCATCCGGGGCGGCGTTCGCGCGCTGCGCTTCCCACAGCGTCTCGGCCAGGCAGTCGATGGCGCGATGTTCCGCCTCGAGGCGATCGCCGGCGCGGGCGGCGAGCTTTGCGAAAAGCTTGCGCATGCCGGGCGGACGGTCCGTCGCCACCTGGTCGCGCAGCGCGAGGTGCAGGCCCATGTGCAGGAATGGGTTGGTGCCCCCTTCGTCGGGCGTGTACGCCCGCTCGAGCTCATTCTCCAGCACGTCCCCCAGGTACTCGGGGTGATCCTCGATCACCGCGACGATCTGCGCTTCCAGCGGGCTCAGAAGCTCGCCGGCCCGGTGCTTGCGCCAGGCATTGCCGTACATCTGCCGGAGCTCGCGCCTGTCCTGCCCGAAAATCACGTGGCGGCGCGCCTCCGCCGCGCTTTCGCCTCTTTGCCTGTGTCCTCGTCCAGGGGAGCGGGCGTTTTGGGCCGGTATTCGCAGAGGTCGACGATCAGGCAGCGGTAGCATTCCGGCCGGCGTGCCTTGCAGACGTAGCGGCCGTGCAGGATCAGCCAGTGGTGGGTGTTTTTCCGGAACTCCTCCGGCGTCGTCTTCAGCAGTCGTTTCTCCACTTCCAGCGGATTTTTGCCTTTCGCGACACCCGTGCGATTGGCGACGCGGAAGATGTGCGTGTCCACCGGGATCGTCGGCTCCCCGAACGCGATGTTGAGAATCACGTTGGCCGTTTTCCGTCCGACGCCCGGCAGCTTCTCCAACTCCTCGCGTGTCCTCGGCACCTCTCCGCCGTGTTGCTCCACGAGAATGCGGCAGGTCTTGATGATGTTCTCGGCCTTGCTGTTGAAGAGGCCGATCGTGCGAACGTAGTCCTTCAGCCCCTCCAGCCCCAGACCGAGGATGGCTTGCGGTGTATTCGCAACGGGGTAGAGCCGCGCGGTAGCCTTGTTCACGCCGGCGTCGGTCGACTGCGCGGACAGGATTACCGCCACCAGCAACTCGAAGGGTGTCCGGTAAACGAGCTCCGTCTCCGGGTGCGGGTCTGCTTTGCGGAACCGGCTGAAGATCGCTTGACGTTTCTCCGGGTTCAATGGTTGGCGGCCCGTGGGGACGGCTCCTACAGCGACTGGCGCGCAATGGCGCCGATGTGGTGGCGCCGGCGGCTATCGAGCGCGTTTTTACCCGCGACGGCGATCGCGAGGCTGAAAAAGGCCCCCGGCGGCAGCAGCGCCAGCAGGAAACCGCCGTCGGCCAGCACGAGCCCCGTGAAAGGATCGCCGCCGAACAGCATGTCGAGGCGATAGAACATGGTGCCGTGGCCGAGGAGCTCGCGGAAGGCGCCGATCGCCATCAGCAGCAGCGCGAACCCGAGCCCCATCGCGAGCCCGTCGGCAACGCTCGGGGCCACAGGATTACGCGAGGCGAATACTTCCGCGCGCGCGGTGACGGCGCAGTTCGTCACGATCAACGGGATGAAAATGCCGAGCGAAGCATCCAGTGCCGGGAAGTACGCTTTGAACACCAGCTCGATGCAGGTGACCAGGCTCGCGATGATCAGGACGTACATCGGGATGCGGATCTCGCTCACGATCCAGCGCCGGCTCGCGGAAACGAGCAGGTTGGAGCAGCCCAGTACCAGCATCGTCGCGAGGCCCAAGCTCAAGCCGTTGACGAGACTGGTCGTCACCGCCAGCAGCGGGCATAGCCCGAGCAGCTGCACGAGGCCCGGGTTGTCGTCCCACAGGCCCGACGCCAGGATCCCTCCCGTGTTGCCGTCCGCACTCACTCGTCCTGCTCCGTCGTCTCTTCGCCCGCGGCCTCGAAGATGAAATCGCGGTGGCCCTCGAAGTATACCAAGGTCTGCCGGATCGCCCGGACGACGGCACGCGTGGTGACGGATGCGCCGGTTATCTGGTCAAAGGCGCCGCCGTCACGGCGGATCGCCCATTCCGTGCGCGGTGGCGCTGCCAGGGACGTGTTGCGGAACTGCTCCAGCCAGTTCGTCTTGGATGCTTCGATGAGGTCGCCGAGCCCCGGCGTCTCGCGGTGCGACAGAACACGCACGCCGGTGACTTCGCCGGAGTATTCGATGCCGACGAGCAGCCGGATCGCTCCGGCATAGCCACCCGGCTCGGTAATGACGAATACGGCCGCCACCGGTTCGGACTCCGAATACACGCGGTAGACCGGCACCGGTTCCGTTCCCGGCAAATCGTGCGGTGGCGGGATGACCAGCAGCGATTCGGTGGCGACGTTGTCGTAGAACACGCCTGACAGCGTCGGCTCGAGACTGCGTTCCAGCGCCGCCTGCTCGTTTCCGGCAATGCGCGCTGCGGTCAGCTGCCAGGTGATCGCCACGAGCCCGGTACAGATCGCCGCAAGCACGGCGAGCGTGAGCCCGCTGCGCCACACTCCGGGACCGTCGCCCTCCGGGGACCGGCCCATCAGGGGTTGCCTTTCTCGCTTTTCATGTGACCGATGATGCGCGGCCGCGTCAGGTGATCGATTGCAGGAGCTGCCATATTCATCAGGAGCACGGCGAAGGCGACGCCGTCGGCATAGCTCCCCCAGCGCCGGATGGCGTAGATCAGGAGTCCTATGCCAAAGCCGTACAGCAGGCGCCCCCGCGGGCTGGTAGCCGCGGTGATCGGGTCCGTGGCGATGAAGAAGGCGCAGAGGATCGTGCCGCCGCTGAACAGGTGAAACCCGGGACTCGCATGGACGCCGCTATCCAGAAAGTACATCAATCCCGAAGGCAGCAGCACACCGGCCAGCACCCCGGCGGGTATGTGCCAGCGGATGACTTTGCGCAGCAACAGCCAGCCGCCGCCGATTGCCGTGAAATTGCCGATCCATTCCCAGCCGCGGCCGCCGAAGTCGCCCATGAGCGGATTGCTGTACATCTCACGGAAGGTCTGCATGTTCGCGAGGCCGGTGCTCACCGTGTCCAGCGGCGTCGCACGCGTGATCGCGTCCCAGTCGAGGTAATCGGGCAGCGACCCCGTCAGCGTGTAGCGCGCGGTCTCATAGAACGTCATGTAGTGGTAATCGATATCGCCGATCCGGGGTGCCGGCCACATGCTCATGTAGACGGGAAACGCAACGAGCGCCACTACGTACCCGGCCATGGCCGGATTGAACACGTTGTAGCCCAGTCCTCCGTACAGGTGCTTGGCGCCAATGATCGCGAACAGGGCGGCCGTCCCCGTGACCCACCACGGAGTCAGCGGCGGCAGCGAAAACGCGAGCAGTGTCGCCGTCACCATGGCGCTGAAGTCGAGCAGCGCGAATTCGACGGGCTTGTGGCGCACGCGCCGCATGAACGCCTCCCCGGCCGCGCAAAACAGCGCCGCGAAGAAAAGGTTCAGGATGAAGCCGGTGCCGAAGAACCACACGTAGGCGAGGCCGGCGGGGACAAGCGCAAACAATACCTGGCGCATGGTCCCGCCCACATCGTTCGGCGGCGTGCCGTACGGCGCTTCGCGGCGCTTGAACTCCATCAGGCCGAAAGTTCACGTGTGGCAGGAGAAGGCACTCAGTCCTCCGGATCTTTACTGCGCTTGCGGCGGGAGCGTTCGACCATCGCGCGGATCTCATCGGGGCCGGCCTTGATCGCGGCGCGCTTCTGTTGTGCCAGTTCGTCGCGCCGCTTCCGCTCCTCGATGCTCAGCCGTTCGGTGCGCAACTCGAAGCGGCGGCGTGCGCGCTCGGCTCGCTCCTTCTCGGAAGCCAGCTCGAGTATCCGCGCCTTCGCCTGGCGGAAGTAGGACGTCAGGGGTATGTGACTGGGGCACACGAGATCGCAGCAGCCGCACTCGATACAATCGCGCAGGCCCAGCGCACGGAGCTTGTCCGCGTTGTCCGCGCAGGCGAACCAGTACAGCTCCTGCGGCTGGAGAACCACCGGGCATACCTCCGCGCATTCGCCGCAGCGGATGCAGGTCTTCTCGTCGCCGAGCGGCACCTCCTGCGACAGCACGAGCACGCAATTCGTGGCCTTCACGAGCGGTACCCGGTCCGTGGTGACCGATTTCCCGGTCATCGGTCCGCCGACGATCAGGTGCTGCGCCTGCTCGGTGTAACCGCCGGCGAATTCGATGACATCCGCGAGCGGGGTACCGATGCGCGCGCGTACGTTCATCGGGTTGGCGATACCGTTGCCGGTCACGGTCGTGATCCGCGAGATCAGCGGCTCGCCGCGGCAGATCCACCGCCAGATCGCCGCTGCCGTGCCGACGTTTTGCACGAGGCAGCCGATATCGGTCGGCAATCCGCCGCTCGGCACCTCCAGCCCGGTAACAAGCTGGACCGTCTGGTCCTCGCCGCCCGAGGGGTAGATCGAAGGGACGATTTTCAGCACGAATCGAGCGTCGCCGAGCTCGCGCAGCGCCTCCGTCATCCTGCGTATCGCTTCGGGCTTGTCGCTTTCCACCACCACCAGGCATTTTTCCACGCCGAGCGCGTGCAGCAGGACTTTGCCGCCGCCCAGCACTTCATCGGCGTGCTCCCGCATGAGCATGTCGTCGCAACTGATGTAGGGTTCGCACTCGACGCCGTTAAGGACCAGCGTGTCCAGCGGCACGCTCCGGGCCTGCATGAGCTTCTGCGCGGTCGGAAACACGGCCCCGCCGAGTCCAACGATTCCGCCTTCGAGGATCCGCTGCAGCAGTGAGTCCGGTTCCATCGTGTCGAACGCGACGGCCGAGGCGGACATGTCTACCTGCTCGTCGCGGCCATCGCAGTCGATGACGATGCAAGGCGCGGTGTCACCGAAGCGCCGTGACACCGGCCAGGGTTCGATCGCCACCACTTCCCCGGACGAGGACGCGTGGACCGGCGCGCTCAGGACACCCTGCGCTTGCGCCACGGGCTGCCCTTTCAGCACTTTCTCGCCGATTTCGACCACCGGCTCTGCGGGCTCTCCCGAATGTTGCGCCAGCGGCAGTATCAGTTGTGCCGGTACAGGCAGCTCGCGCACGGGCTCGGCTGTCGATTCGGCTTTTTCCGGCGGTAGCCGCAGGCCGCCATACCATTTTCCGAGATCGTAGGTCGGCGCCCCGTTCATGCCGGAACCAGGCTGATGCAGTCCACCGGGCAGCGCGGCAGGCACAGTGCGCAGCCCGTGCACTCCCGCTCGATCACCGTGTGAAGAAAGTGGTGCGCGCCGCTGATTGCGTCTACCGGGCAGGCCTCGCGGCACCAGGTGCAGCCGATGCAGGCGGACTCGTTTATCGCCGCGACCACCTTCGGCGGCGCAACGGCTTCCGCGGCCAGCGGCAGTGGTTCGCGATCGAGCAGCGCGGCCAGCCGCTCTACCGTCTCCGTCCCGCCGGGCGGGCAGAGATTGATCGCCGCGCCGTCATTGACGATCGCCGCGGCATAGGGACGGCAGCCGGCAAAGCCGCATTGGGCGCACTGCGTCTGAGGCAGGAGATCGTTGACCGGTTCGACCAGCGCATCGCTCTGCCGCGGAAGGCGCCGCGACGCGACGCCGAGCAGCAGGCCGGCGGCGAGCGAAATGCCGCCCATCGTGAGCACCGCGATCAGGACGGGAGTCCACATGGTTCAAGCGTAGACGGTCACGAGCGCGCCATTCCGGAAAAGCCCATGAAAGCGAGCGACATGAAGCCGGCGGTCATCAGGGCGATCGCGGTGCCGCGAAACGGCGCCGGAATGTCGGCAGCAACCAGCTTTTCCCGCACCGACGCAAACAGGACGAGCACCAGCGCGAAACCGACGGAGGCGCCGAAGCCGAAGATCACGGATTCGACGAAGCCGTGTGCTTCCTGCACGTTCAGCAGGGCGACGCCGAGCACGGCGCAGTTGGTGGCGATCAGGGGAATGTAGATGCCGAGCACCTGGTGCAGCAGGGGACTCAACCGCCGCACCATCATTTCCGTGAACTGCACACTCGCGGCGATGACGAGTATGAAGCTGATGGTCCTCAGGTACTCGATCCCGAGCGGCTCCAGCACGTACCGGTGCAGCAGGAAGCTGGTCGCCGACGACAGCGTCAGCACGAAACCGGTGGCGAGCGACATGCCGAAGGCGGCTTCCAGGTTCCGGGACACGCCCATGAACGGGCACAGCCCGAGGAACCGGACCAGCACGAAGTTGTTGACCAGCACGGTGGCGACCAGGATCAGGAAGAGATCGCTCACGGCGCCTCCCGCGATTCTTCGATCACGTTCTCGACCTGCTGCGGCTGCAGGCGCATCAGCAGCGGCTTGTATTCCGCAATCTGCCGCCCGAGCAGCGGGCTGGCCGCGGACGACCAGGTCCACGCTTCCTCGCCGAATAATGTCCGCGCTTCCCGACCGACCGCCGGCACCACCGGATCGAGCCAGACGGCCAGTGACCGGAAGAGATTGAGCGCCTGCGTGCAGACGGCCTGCACCTCCGGCAACAGCGACTCGTCTTTGACCATCGCCCACGGCTTTTTCATCTCGATGTAGCGGTTGGCGCGGTCAGCCAGCGACATGACGCTGCGCATGGCTTTCGAGTATTCGCGTTGCTCGTAGCAGGCGGCGATCGTCTCCGCTTCCCCTGCAAACTCCTCGAACAGCGCAGGATCGTCGAGCCGGTCGGCTAACCGCCCTTCGAAATGGCGACTGATGAAGCCCGCACAGCGGCTGGCGATATTGACCAGCTTGCCGACGAGGTCCGAATTGACGCGGGCGATGAAGTCCTCGAGGTTGAGATCGATGTCGTCCATGCCGGGGCCCAGCTTGGCGGCGTAGTAGTAGCGCAGGAAGCTGGGGTCGAGGTGGTTCAGATAGGTGCGCGCGTTGATGAAGGTGCCGCGCGATTTGGACATCTTCTTGCCGTTGACGGTCAGGAAGCCGTGCGCGAACACGCTGTCCGGCTGCCGGAAGCCCGCGCCTTCGAGCACCGCGGGCCAGAACAGCGTGTGAAAGTAGACGATGTCCTTGCCGATGAAATGGTAAAGCTCGGTGTCGCCGCCCGGCAGCCAGTAATCGTCGAATTCCAGGTCGGCGCGGCGCCGGCAGAGATGGAGGAAGCTGGCGGCGTAGCCCACCGGCGCGTCCAGCCAGACATAGAAGTATTTGTCTTCCGTACCGGGGATGAGAAAGCCGAAATAGGGCGCGTCACGTGAGATGTCCCAGTCCTTCAGGCCGGCCGCGAACCACTCTTCCAGTTTTCTCGTGATGTTCCGGTGGAGTGTTGCCGACTGCATCCATGTGCGCAGCGATTCCTCGAACGCGCTCAGGCGGAAGAAATAATGCTCCGATTCCTTCCACAGCGGCGTCGTGCC
>DATABW010000144.1:0-3935 GCA_036259375.1 Woeseiaceae bacterium | reverse complement strand
CGTCCTGGACAGCGGCGACGTCGGGCGCATCGCCTGCACGACCGATGCGCACGTGGTGCAGCCGCTGTTCTTCCCCGGCGGCGACATCGGCCGGCTCGCCGTCTGCGGCACCGTCAACGACCTCGCGGTCGGCGGCGCCAGGCCGCTCTACCTCTCGTGCGCCGTGATCGTGGAGGAAGGCTTTCCGATCGAACGGTTGCGACGAATCGCACGATCGATGGCCGACGCTGCCAGGAGCGCGGGCGTCAGCATCGTCACAGGCGACACCAAGGTCGTGAACAAGGGCGCGTGCGACGGTGCCTTCATAACGACCGCGGGGGTGGGCGTGATCGCCCGGGGCGTACAGCTCGGCGTGCAGGCCGCGCGTCCTGGCGATGCCGTGCTCGTGAACGGGTTCCTGGGGGATCACGGCGCGGCGATACTGGAAGCGCGCGGCGAGATGGCGCTCGAATCGCCGATTGAAAGCGATTGCGCTCCGCTGCAGGGCCTCATTGCGGCGCTACTCGCGGCGGCGCCGGGCACTCGTTGCCTCCGGGATGCCACGCGCGGCGGCGTGGCCACCGTCCTGAACGAAATCGCCGAAGCCTCCGGCGTCGGCATCGAAATCGAGGAGGAGCGCGTGCCCGTGCGGGAGGTAGTCCGCGCGTTCTGCGACATCCTGGGGCTCGATCCCCTGTACCTCGCCAACGAAGGCAAAATCGTCGCGGTGGTGCCTGCCGGGGAAGCCGAGGCCGCCCTGCAGGCGCTGCGCGCTCACCCGTCCGGCGAACGCGCAAGCCTGGTGGGGCACGTTACGGAAAGCGGCCCCGGCCGTGTCCTGGTGCGGACGGCCCTCGGGGGACGTCGCATCGCCGACATGCTGACTGGCGACCAGCTGCCGCGGATTTGCTGACGGGCGCCGTCGATGCACGAACTGGGCATCAGCCGCAACATCGTTGCCATTGTCAGCGACGCCGCAAAAGGACGGCGAGTCTGCCGCGTCACCCTGGAAATCGGTCGGTTGTCCGGCGTGTTGACCGACGCCGTCGCTTTCTGTTTCGATGCGGTGTCGCAGGGCACCGTCGTCGCCGGCGCGGCACTCGAAATCCGGGAGATCGAGGGACGCGCCCGTTGCGCCGCGTGCGGCGCCGAGTTTCCGGTGCCGCAATTACCCGCGGCCTGTACCTGCGGCTCGCGGAGGTCGACGCTCGTCGCTGGCGAAGAGCTGAATATCAAGTCGATGGAACTGGAAGAGGTAGCGTGATGTGCGAAGTCTGTGGCTGTGACAGTGAGACGGAAACGACGGCTCTGAACTTGCAAACAGGCAAAGCGAGGGTGCTCGAGCGTGATCTACACGCGCCGCACGAACACGTACGCCCCGACGGCACGCGCTACGTTCATAGCCATGCACACGGACCCGGGGATGCAGCGAGCAAAGCGAGCCCGCCGCAGCACTCACACGAGCTCGTTGAGATAGAAACCCGCGTTCTCGCCAAGAACGACGCGCTCGCCGCGCGGAACCGCGCCTGGTTGGCCGAGCGCGGTGTCCTGGCGCTGAACCTCATGAGCGCTCCCGGCGCCGGGAAAACGACGTTGCTGGAACGTACCATTCGGGACCTCAAGGACGAACGGCCGCTGTTCGTCCTCGAGGGTGACCAGGCGACCGCCAACGACGGCGAACGCATCCGCGCCGCCGGCGCACCGGCGGTACAGGTGAACACCGGAACGGGTTGCCACCTCGATGCGGACATGGTCGCCGCGGGCCTCGATGAGCTGGACCTGCCCGCCGGCGCGATCGTGGTCATCGAAAACGTCGGCAACCTGGTATGCCCCGCGCTGTTCGATGTCGGGGAACATCGCCGCGTCGTGATCCTGTCCGTCACCGAAGGCGACGACAAACCGCTCAAATACCCGCATATGTTCCGGACCGCTGACGTCGTGGTGCTCAACAAGATCGATCTGCTGCCGTACGTCGATTTCGACGTGGCGCGGGCCACGGCCAACGCGCGGGCTGTCAATCCGGACGTAACGGTAATTCACACGTCTGCCCGCACCGGCGAGGGACTGGACAGCTGGTACGAGTGGCTCGGCGAATCAACGGCTCCGGCGGGAGCGACTCCGGCGAGTTGAAGGAGAGGCACTGCCCGCTCGAAGCCGCCGGACCAGCCAGACTGCAACGACGCTTATCGCTACCAGCGTCATTACGGGATCGACTTCCGCGATCGCGTGCAGCAGGTAGTGCATGATGCCGGTCAAATCACCCGATCCGTTATGGGCCAGCGCCGGCTGCGCGAACAAAGCCAGCGGCACCACGACTCTGATCGGTATTATCCATCCCATCCGCGTTCTCCTTGGTCATGCAGCCACTTGGACCGCGTATAGCCAACTACACAAATCCGCCACCTCATGCGGCGCTACATTTTAATTGCGGTCAGCGGGGCCTTCAGCGTCCAGCGAACGCCGTCCGGATCGAAGCTCAGCTTCGCCCGGCCGCGCAGGTCCGAGGCGATCGCCTGCGAAATCAGCCTGGAACCGAATCCCTTGTGCCGGGGCGGCGTTACCGTCGGCCCGCCCTGCTCTTTCCAGCTGAAGTGAAGGGAAGCGTCGGCGGCGCCCCCGCTCACGCTCCACTCGATCGAAACGGTACCGCTGTCCCTGGACAGGGCACCGTACTTGGCCGCGTTGGTGCAAAGCTCGTGCAACGCCAGCGTGATCGCGAGGGCCGCCTTCGATCCGAGCTCGACCCTCGGCCCTTCGACCTCGATCCGGTGGGGCTGTGAACGATGTATGGCGATTGCTCCTTCCACGACGTCCATCATGGACGCATTGCCCCAGCGCGTGCGCGTAAGAATCGTGTGGGCGTTGCCGAGTGCGACGAGGCGTTGGTTGATGGCATCGATAGCCTCGCGCGGAGTTGCCGCAGTACGCAGCGTCTGGCCGACGATCGCCTGCACCATGGCGAGGGTATTCTTGACCCGATGCGCGAGCTCGCGGTTCAGCAGTTCCTGCCGGGCTTCGGCCTGCTTGCGCTCGGTCAGGTCGACGAAGGTACAGATCGCCCCCTCTATGTTGCTGTCGCGCACGATCGGGCGCACCGAGTAATCGACGGGGAAACTCGTTCCGTCGCGGCGAAAGAAGAGCTCGTCGATGACGTGCACGTGAGTTCCCGACTGCGTCGTTTTAAGGATGGGACATTCGTCTTTCGGATACCGCGTCCCGTCCGGACGGCTGTGGTGGATTAACCCATGAATATCCTTGCCGATGACCTCTTCCTCTCGCTCGAACCCGAGCATGCGCCGGAAGGACGCGTTGCAGAGTGTGACCAGCCCGTCGACATCGAGGCAGTAGATGCCCTCCGCCGCGGAATCGAGCAGCAGGCGCAAATCCGCCTCCGCCCAGTTCAAAATGCTTTCGCTTCGCTTCCTGCCGGTAATGTCCTGCGCAAACGCGACCACGTATTGTGGCTTGCCGTCATCGCCCCGCCCGGCCGAAACGCTGTTGCTCAACCAGACGGCAGAGCCGTCACCGCGAATGCAGCGCTGCTCAATCAGGAGCGCCGCTCCTGTTTCAATCGCTCGAATGAACGACTCGAGAGTGGTCGGAAGATCATCCGGATGCGTAACATCCTGCAACCCGGCGGAGAGCAGTTCCTCCCGGGAACGTCCAAGCAGTTCGCAATAGCGATCGTTTACCAGCAGGTACTGCCCACTGGTGTCCAGTTGCGCAATGCCTACTGCAGCGTGCTCGAAGATCTTTTCGAGGCGCTCGCGCAAAGTCCCCCCTTGTAGTACCGATTAGTACCGAGAAGTCGCGAGTGTACACCGCGCGGGCGGAGCGGCGTAAACCAACGTGGCTGGTCCGCTGATAACCCGATCAAACCTGTTTTTAGTAGCGACGGCCGGCTAGCGCGCGCCGCCGCCATGTGCCTTCGCCGACCTGCTGCCCGGCCGCCGCTT
>DATABW010000143.1:0-7007 GCA_036259375.1 Woeseiaceae bacterium | reverse complement strand
TGCTCGCGCTCGCGACCCTTAAATCGAAGCTCGACACGCAGAAGCATGACGGCAAGCTCTACTACCACATCCAGGGGACCGGCAACTCGAGCGGGCGCAAACGTTCGCTGGACGACTTCGAGGACTCGGCGTGGTTCACCTTCGACGTCGAGGACAAGCTGATCGTGACCTCCAGCCAGGAGCAGTTGCAGGCGCTCCTGGACAGCGACGGCCGTATAGCGGGGTCCGGCAGCCACTCGGGGTCGCTGCTGGTGCTGACAGCCGAAAGGGAATTCGTGCAGGCCGGCGCGCGAACCGCCGAGCTGGCGGATGACGAAGACGACTGGGATTCCAACATCCTCCGGAACACAGAAAAGGCGGCCGTCCTGGTGTCCGACCGCGGCGGCATGATCGCCCTCGAGGCGCAGCTCGTGTCGAAGGATCCGGAGATTGCGCGCTCGCTGGGCGGTATCATCAACGGCCTGGTCAGCTTGCAGGCCTTCAACACCGACCTGGATCCGGAGATGCGCCACATGATCCAGAACACGAAGATCGAGATCGAGGACAACGTGCTGTCCATCGACTCCGTCTTCGACCCGGACGTCATCGTCCGCATGCTCGACGGCAGGCATGACGGGACCTAGTGAGGACGGACGAGGAACTGGTCGAGACGACGCTCAACGGTTCGGCCGCGGCATTCGCCGAGCTGGTGGAGCGCTACCAGGAGCGGCTGCTGCGGTTCCTCCTCACCCGCTGCGCCACCCGCGCGGATGCCGAGGATGCGCTGCAGGAGACCTTCCTCAACGCCTACCGCTACCTGCCGAGCTATCGCACGCGCTGGCGCTTCAGCACCTGGCTCTACCGGATCGCGATCCGCAACGCCTGGCGGCAGCGCGACGCCGGCCACGCCCCTTACGAAGACCACCCGGACTACGCCGCGGATCCGCTGGAAGCGTGCATCGCGAATTCCGACCGGGAAAACGCCTGGTCCGCGGCACGCCGGCTGCTGACGCCCGATGCACGGACCGCGCTGTGGCTCCGGTACGTGGAGGACATGTCCATCAGGGAGGTCGCGCGGGCGCTCGGCCGTTCCCAGGCGTGGACCAAGGTGACGCTGATGCGATCCAGGCGGCGGCTGCAATCGGCGCTGGCGATCGATGCCGCGCGTACGAGCGAGAGGAAGGCTTATGGATGACATCGACACGCGACTGAAGCGGGACGCCGAAGCAATAAGAGCGGATGTCCCGCCGGAGCTCACGTCCCGGATCCGCGCAGCCATCGACGCGCAGGCGCGGCCGCCGGCGGAGGCGCGGAAGACCATCACGTCGCGAAAATGGCTGGCGGCGAGCCTGGGCGGCGCCGCTGCCGCCGTGCTCGTCGTCGCGCTGCTGCCGCGCGACGCGGAACGGCTGCCGGAAACTCCGGTGGCGCGGGACGTTCCGGCCTACGTGGAGCGCCTCGACCGCGCGCTTCCGCTGCAGGTCGAAAAGGCGGAGTTCACGGCGCCGCTCGAACAGGAGTTGCAGAACCTGCAGGCGGATTTGGAAAAAGCGCGCCGCAGCGTGGCCGAGGACATCGCGTTTTAGCTATTTGGAATCAAGGGATTGCGTCGGCAATTCCATATCGTGATCGCACGCGCATTTAGTGGAAATCCCCGCCTGAATCCTCTATTCTCCGATTCGTACCAGTCCGCCAGCACAAAAGGGGAAGCCGTAGATCAGGGACGTCGCAGGGGGAAAATCGCGAGCGTTCGAGCACGGCAACGGACGCAGACACATCGCGAAAAGAGCACGGAAGCCGACGGTTCATGGGGACCCGGTTGCTGATGCGACTCCGGCTGGCTGCAATAAAAATCCGCGAAGGTCACGTTAGAAGGATGCGTCAGGTATGCCTTTAGCCATAGTGTTGATCCTGTTGGTCGTGGGCTCGCTCGTGTTTCATTTCCTGAGTCCCTGGACGTTCACACCGCTCGCATCCAACTGGTCGACAATTGACGATACCGTCGACATCACTTTGTGGGTGACCGGCTTCGTATTCGTCGCCGTCAACCTCTTCATGGCCTACGCCATTATCCGCTACCGCCACCGCAAGGACCGGCGCGCGGCCTACGATCCCGAGAACAAAAAACTGGAATGGGTGCTGACGATCTTCACCACGATCGGCGTCGCCGCGATGCTCGCGCCCGGGCTGTTCGTGTGGGCGCAATTCGTCGACGTGCCGCAGGACGCCATGGAAGTCGAGGCGGTCGGCCAGCAATGGCACTGGAGCTACCGGCTGCCCGGTGCAGACGGAGAGTTCGGCAATGCCGACGTCGACCTGATCTCGTCCGCCAATCCGTTCGGCATTGACCCGGAGGATCCGCTCGGCAGGGACGACGTGCTGGTCTCCTCGGCG
Organism: Woeseiaceae bacterium; assembly: GCA_036259375.1. Classification (GTDB taxonomy): domain Bacteria; phylum Pseudomonadota; class Gammaproteobacteria; order Steroidobacterales; family Woeseiaceae; genus IDS-8. The sequence continues at coordinate 4,634 of DATABW010000143.1, read as the reverse complement.
GAGCTGCACCTGCCGGTCGACCAGCCGGTGCGTTTCTGGTTGCGCTCGAAAGACGTGCTGCACAACTTCACCGTCGCCCAGTTTCGCGTGAAGATGGACCTCGTACCCGGCATGGTGACGCACATGTGGCTGACGCCAACCCGCACCGGCCGCTTCGAAGTGCTGTGCGAGGAGCTCTGCGGGATCGCGCACCACACGATGCGCGGCGCGGTCGTCGTCGAGGAGCAACAGGCGTTCGATGCATGGGTCGCAGGCTACCCGACCTTTGCCGAGCTGCAGGCGGCAGCCCAGGGAAATGCCGCGACCGGCGCCGCGCAGTACGCGGTCTGCACGGCCTGCCACGGACCGCAGGCGCAAGGCGTGCAGGCGCTGAACGCGCCGAAGCTCACCGGCCTCGAAAGCTGGTACATCGAACAGCAACTCGAGCACTTCAAGGCCGGTATCCGCGGCGCGCATGAAGACGACGTGTACGGCCGCCAGATGGCCCCGATGGCGCGAACGCTCGCGACCCCGGAGGCCATCGACAATGTGATTGCGCATATCGCGACACTGCCGGACGAGCCGGCGCCGCAGACCGTCGACGGCAATGCCGCCGCGGGCGCCGAACGGTTCACCGTCTGCGCCTACTGCCACGGCGCCCGCGGCCAGGGCATCGAAGCGATGAACGCGCCGCGGCTCGCCGGGATGAACGACTGGTATCTCGCGAGGCAGCTCGAAAATTTCCGCGCCGGCGTGCGAGGCGAGCATCCGCAGGATTACTACGGCAAGCAGATGGGCTTCATGGCCGACATCCTGCGGGGCGACCAGGCAATCAACGACGTCGTCGCCTACATCAACACGCTGCCCACAGGCGGCGAGACGAATCAACAGGCGAAGATGCCGGCGCCGGACAGCGCCGCCGGCAGGGTCAGCGCGCTACACGGCAACGCGGCAGGGGGACACGACTGATGGCATACGTTGCAATCGCCGATCGTGATCACGAGATCGAACACCACGATCCACAGACCTTCATCACGAAATACATCTGGAGCCAGGACCACAAGGTCATCGCCATCCAGTACGCCGTGACCGCCATCTTCGTCGGGCTCATCGCGCTCGGCTTGTCGGTCATGATGCGGCTGCAGCTCGGCTTTCCCAACTCCTTCTCGTTCATCACGCCGGAGAGCTATTACCAGTTCATCACCATGCACGGCATGATCATGGTGATCTACCTGCTGACCGCGCTGTTCCTCGGCGGGTTCGGCAATTACCTCATTCCCTTGATGTGCGGGTCCCGTGACATGGTATTCCCGTACATGAACATGCTCAGTTACTGGGTGTACCTGCTGTCGGTCATCATCCTGCTCGCCAGCTTCTTCGTCCCGAGCGGTCCCACCGGCGCCGGCTGGACGCTCTACCCGCCGCAGGCGATTGCGCCCGGCACCGCTGGCGTCGAATGGGGCATCATTCTCATGCTCGTGTCGCTGGGCGTGTTCATCGTCGCGTTCACCATGGGCGGCCTCAACTACGTCACCACGGTGCTGCAGGCGCGCTGCCGGGGCATGACGCTGATGCGCATGCCGCTGTCGGTCTGGGGCATTTTCATGGCGACCATCCTGGGCCTGCTGGCGTTCCCGGCGCTGCTGGTGTCCGCCATCATGATGCTGCTCGACAAGACGCTGTACACGAGCTTCTTCATGCCGGACATGATTTCCGCCAGCGAGCAGATGTCGGCGTACACGAGCGGCAGCCCCATCCTGTTCCAGCACCTGTTCTGGTTCTTCGGTCATCCGGAGGTCTACATCGTGGCCCTGCCGGCTTTCGGCATCGTGTCGGACCTGCTCGCCACGCACGCGCGCAAGAACATCTTCGGCTACCGCATGATGGTCTGGGCGATCCTCGCGATCGGCGGCTTGAGCTTCATCGTGTGGGCGCACCATATGTACGTCAGCGGCATGAATCCGTACTTCGGATTCTTTTTCGCCACGACGACGCTCATTATCGCGGTGCCGACGGCCCTCAAGGTCTACAACTGGGTGCTGACGCTGTGGCAGGGCAACATCCATCTCAGGGTGCCGATGCTGTTCGCGATCGGTTTCATCTTCACGTTCATCCACGGCGGGCTGACCGGCATCTTTCTCGGTAACGTCGTCGTCGACCTGCCGCTGTCCGACACGTACTTCGTCGTTGCCCATTTCCACATGGTAATGGGGGTGTCGCCGATTCTCGTCGTGTTCGGGGCTATCTATCACTGGTTCCCGAAGATCACCGGGAAGATGTACAACGAGCGGCTCGGGCGCTGGCATTTCTGGCTGACGTTCCTCGGCACCTATTCGATTTACCTGCCGATGCACTACCTCGGATTCCTCGGGGTACCGAGGCGGTATTTCTCGATGGGCAGCACCGATTTCGTGCCCGCCTCCGCGCAGGCCCTGAACGAGAGCATCACGATCTCCGCGATCTTCGTCGCGCTGACGCAGCTCATTTTTCTCTACAACATGATCATCTCCATCAAGAGCGGCAAGAAGGCGGGCCCGAATCCCTGGGGGGCGACGACGCTCGAATGGCAGACGCCGGACACGCCCCCGAAACACGGCAACTGGGGCCACGAGCTGCCGGAGGTGCATCGCTGGGCCTACGACTACAGCGTCCCGGGTTATCCGGAGGACTTCATCCCGCAGAACGTGCCGGCCGACAAGGCACCGGTCGGCCGCGACCATGGCGTCAAACATGCGTAGGCGCTTCGTACGAGCTCCCGCCGGAACCGCGGGGACCAGGATCGCATGACCGTCACTCTCGTATTCCTGGCTATCCTGATGGCGACCGTGATCGGGTGGCTGCTGCGCCAGACGGTCAACACGGCGCCGTGGGAATCGCGCGCGGCGGACAACGCGGTTTCCGGCACGGCATTCGACAACCGCACGCGAACGTTCGCCCTTGCGGCTTTTCTTGCCGTGATCACGTCGTTGTTCGCGCTTTTCATCAGCGCGTACCTGATGCGGCGCCACATGCACGACTGGAGCTCACTGGCGGAGCCGGACATCCTCTGGTTGAACACCGCGTTGCTGGTGCTGGCCAGCCTCGTCTACCACCGCAGCCGCGCGGCGGCGGTCCGGGGCGATGCCGGGCGGCTGAAGTTCGGCCTGGGTTTCGCCGGGCTGCTTACGTTTCTCTTCCTCGCCGGCCAATTGCTGGCGTGGCAGCAGTTGCACGCGTCCGGTTACTTCGTCAGCAGCAATCCCGCGAACGCGTTTTTCTACCTGCTGACGGCGGCGCACGGCCTGCACCTGCTGGGCGGCTTGTGGGTATGGGCGCGCTCCTCGGTCAAGATCCTGACCGGCGCCGAGCCCGATGCGGTGCGGACCAGCGTCGAATTGTGCGCCGTTTACTGGCATTACCTGCTGCTCGTCTGGATCGTGCTGTTCGGGCTGCTGCTTTATACCTGAGTTTCAAACAAGAAAAGGTCGACGCCGATGTCGGAAGCTGTCGTAACGGAAGTGGGAGAGAGCCTGCCGGAAGGGACCCGGGGAGTCGTCAACGACTTCTCCTCGGACAAGCAGGCGTTCCACGTCCCTTGGGGGAAGGCCATGATGTGGATCTTCCTGCTGAGCGACACTTTCATTTTCAGCTGCTTCCTGGTCTCGTACATGACGGTACGCATGTCGACCGCCGATCCGTGGCCGTTGACGAGCGAACTGTTCGCCCTGGAGATCGCCGGCCAAACCGTGCCGCTGTTCCTCATCGCGATCATGACCATGATCCTGATCACCTCCAGCGGTACGATGGCGATGGCGGTCAACATGGGCTACCGCAAGGACCGCAACAAGACGTTCTGGCTGATGGTGGCCACGGCCGCGCTCGGCGCCACCTTCGTCGGCATGCAGGCTTTCGAATGGACCAAGCTCATCGTGGAGGAAGGCATCCGCCCGTGGGGGAACCCGGAAGGCGCAGCGCAATTCGGGTCCTCGTTCTTCATGATCACCGGCTTCCACGGCATGCACGTGTCCGCGGGCGTGATCTACCTGCTGGTGGTGGCTTTCCGCGTCAAGCGCGGCTTTTATGAAAAACGCGGCGGGAATTACGAGATCGTCGAAATCGCGGGTCTCTACTGGCATTTCGTCGACCTCGTGTGGGTCTTCATCTTTGCATTCTTCTATCTCTGGTAACCGGTAACGGAGACGCACCATGGCGCAGGAAGGACAACAACACCCGATCGCAATCTATCTCTGGATCTGGGGCCTGCTGTTCGTCGTCAGCTTCTTCTCCTACATGGTCGACTACATGCAGCTCCAGGGCTATCTGCGCTGGTGGCTCATCATCATTTTCATGTTCATAAAGGCCGGCTTCATTGTCGCGATCTTCATGCACATGCGCTGGGAGCGGCTGGCGCTCAAGCTGGCGATCCTGGTGCCGCCGGTCGCGATCATCGTCCTGATCTGGCTCATGTCGCTGGAGGGCGATTACACCTTCCTGACGCGCATAGAGTTCTTCGGCGAAAGCGATTTCGTCCCGCACTCCAGCGACCACCAACCAGCCGGCGGCTGAAATCCCGAAGACATAGAACCTGGCACTAGGTGGCTGGCGGAGCTGCGACCGGGCCCAGGTTTGGCATCGGGTGGCTGGCGGAGCCACCCCAAGTTTGGCATTGGTGGCTG
>DATABW010000142.1:0-3759 GCA_036259375.1 Woeseiaceae bacterium | reverse complement strand
AATGCCTGCTACCGCTTCGACGTCTACCTGGCAGAGACTTCCGCGCAGCATCGGCGTGGACTGATGTTCGTGCGCGACCTGCCGAGATTGACCGGCATGCTGTTCGTCTACCCTGAATCCGCCATGCGTTCGATGTGGATGAAGAACACCTACATTCCGTTGGACATGCTGTTCATCCGCGCCGATGGCGTGGTCTCCTCGATCGCGAGGGATACGGAGCCGCTGTCCCTTGCCTCTATCCCGTCAGAGGAGCCGATACGGTACGTGCTGGAGCTGAATGCAGGCGTAACCGAGGAGCTGGGCATCGGGCCGGGGAGCGTGGTGCACCTGCCGGCAGAAGCCCGCCCGGCGGGTGACCGGCGTTGACCGTGCTGTGCCCGTGGGACCGCTTGTACGGGCCTCGTTACAGAACCGCGGCGATGGATTCGGCGAGGTAGCCGACGTTCGCCCGAGTGATGCCCGCGACGTTGATGCGGCTCGAATCCACCATGTAGATGCCGAACTCGGATTTCAGGCGTGCGACCTGATCCGGCGACAGCCCCAGGAATGAAAACATGCCCGTCGCGGTCACGATGTGCGAGAAGTCGTGCCCGGGCGCCGCGTCGCGCAATGCGTCCCGGAGCAACAATCGCATATCCCTGAGGCGCTCGCGCATCGCGGCAAGCTCGGCGAGCCACTGCGCCTGCAGGTCCGCATCCTCGAGAATCAGCGCGACCACCGCGGCGCCGTGATCCGGAGGCATGGAGTACATCGTTCGCACCACGTTGAACGCCTGGCTGCGCACCGTCGCGGCGCCGGCTGCGTCGCTTGAAACCAGTGACAAGCTGCCGACGCGATCGCGGTACAAGCCGAAATTCTTGGAACAGGATGCGGAGACGATCATCTCGGGGACGCGTTCGAAGAGGTGCCGTATCGCGAAAGCGTCCTCTTCGATGCCGGCGGCAAAACCCTGGTAGGCGAGGTCGATAAACGGCAGGAGCTCCCGCTCGGCGATGACGCCGGCGGTGTCGCGCCACTGCTCGACATTAAGGTCCATGCCCGTCGGGTTGTGGCAGCAACCGTGCAGGAGCACGATATCGCCCCGCGGCACGCGCAGCAGCGTTTCGAGCATCGCATCGAAGCGCACGCCGGGTTCGCCCCGGCGATAGTACGGATAGCTCTCGAGCCGGATGCCCGCGCCGGCCAGCAGCGGCACGTGGTTCGCCCAGGTCGGGTCGCTCGCCCAGACGCGAACGTCCGGCCGCGCTCGCAGGATCAGCCCGGCTGCCACTCGCAGGGAACCGGAGCCGCCGGGCGTCTGCAGCGTGACGATCCGATCGCTCTGCTCGCCGGCGCCGCCGAATAGCAGCGACTGCATTGCCGCGTTGAAGGCCGGGCTGCCGCCGGAACCTACATACGTCTTGCTGGCCTGGTCGCGCACCAGCCGCTGTTCGGCTTCCTTAACGGAGGCAAGCACGGGCGTCTCGCCCTCGGCAGTCCGGTAAACGCCGACACCGAGGTCGATCTTGTCGTCGCGCGTATCGCCGTTGTATTCCGCGATCAAGCGCAGGATGGCGTCAGCCGGCAGCGCCTCGAGGTTTTCGAACAATGAAGACTCTCTCTGCATAACTTAGGAGCCCGTCTCACAAGCGACAACGGGGTTCGGACCGATGTCGCCCGTAAGACGGGCTCCTACAGGGACGTATCAGGCCTTCGGCGCCCAGACCGAGCACCAGCCGTTCTCGTTCACGAGCTTGCCGGGGAAGATCTGGCAGCCGCGCCATTCCCCCTCCTCGGCCATGATGAGCGCGCAGTTGGCGCAGCGCTGGTCCTCCGCCGGCTGCGGGCGCGCCGCCGGGTCGATCGTGCTTGCGTCGTGCGTGTAACTCAGCGCCTTCGCCTGGGGATCTTCCGGATCCAGCTTCGTCAATTCCTGGGCCGCCGGCGCTCCGGGACGAACGAAACAGCCGGCCGCCGCGACGGCGGATAGCTGGATGAACTGGCGTCTCGCAATCTTGCTCACTGGCTTCTCCTTGTATTGCAGTGAATCACTTGCGCCGGATTCTCGTCCGGCCGAGCGGGGGTCGGGCCCCCTATTCTAAGGCAGCGCTCGTACAGCGGCAAAAAAGCTAGACGATCGAGCCAAAACGCGCACTGGCTCACCTTTTTTTCGCGCAAACGTGACGAATTTCACAATCGGCGGCTTGAATTCTTCCATGCCACGAGGTCCACGGCATAGTTGCCGGCATGCTCTCGTCGTTCCTCCAACGCGCCCACGGACCGGGCGCCGCCTTCCTCGCTGCCTGCCTGTACTGCTCGGGCGCGCACGCGGGAAACCTGCACGAATACCGCATCGAGATCGACCGCTCCATGAGCCGTATGCAGGTCGAGGCCCGCTTCGACGCGTGGGTCGATACGGTCACCGCGAGTTCGAACGACGCCGGCGATTACCTTAGCGAAGTCCGCGGCTGCGGCGACACGTCGCCGATTCGCCTGCGCAACCGCCGCATGATGCTCCCGGTCGGCGGCATCCGCTGCCTGACCTACACCGTCGATCTCGCCGGCGCCGCGCAGCATCGCGGCTACAACAACGCCCTGTCGCCCGGCAATGTCGTCATTTCGCCGTCGCTCTGGCTCTGGCGGCCGCGACTGGACGGCGATGCCGGAATCGAAATCGATTTCGAGCTGCCGCCGGGCATGCAGGTCGCCGTACCCTGGCAAGCGATCGATCCCGAAAGCCACCGCTACCTCCTCACCAGTTCGCCGCAAACGTCGAATGCGCCGGCGGTGTTCGGCAATTTCCATTATCGCGAAGTGGAAGTGCCCGGGGCCACGCTGCGGGTCAGCCTGCTGAAGAGCGAAGACCCCGCCGACGACCGGCTCGGCATCACCGCGATCGAGGAGTGGCTGCGGACGACGGCAACGGACGTGACGCTCGCATACGGCCGCTTCCCCAACCCGTCGCCGCAGGTGGTCGTCATCCCGGCGGTGGACAGCCGCCGGAGCGCCGTGCCTTACGGTCGCGTGATCCGCGATGGCGGCGAGGCTATCGAGCTGTTCGTCGACGTGACGCGGCCGCTCGAGGTGCTGCTGGACGACTGGACCGCGACGCACGAGTTCAGCCACCTCATGCTGCCCTACCTCGCAAGCGAGCACCGCTGGGTGTCGGAGGGTTTCGCGCAGTACTACCAGAACGTGCTGCTGGCGCGCTCCGGCTCCTACGATGCGGCAGAGGCCTGGCGCAAACTGTACGAAGGTTTCGAGCGCGGCCGGCTGTCGCGGCCAGAGCTCTCCCCGAACGCCGCGGCCGAGCGGGGCATCCGCAGCGCGCGCATGAAGATCTACTGGAGCGGCGCCGCTCTCGCGCTGATGGCCGACGTCGAACTGCGCGCGAGAAGCGGCGGCCGCGAAACGCTGGACGACGTCCTCGGGCGGCTGCAGGCCTGCTGCCTTCCATCCGCGCAGGTGTGGACCGGGCCCGAATTGTTCGCGAAGCTCGACTCCCTCGCGAGTCACCCCGTCTTCATGCCGCTCTACCGCCGCTACGCCGACACCGCCGGCTTCCCGGACGCGCGCCCCCTGCTCGCTCGGCTGGGCGTCCACGTCACCGCCAGCGACGTGCAGCTGCGTCGCGGCGCCGACTTGCAGGCGATCCGCACCGCGATCACGAAGACGGACCCGGCCGCCGCCCGCTGGCGCGAGCAACTGGCGGTCCAGCACGGCGCCTCGGGTTTCCGCGCCGGAACCGCCGGATCGCCTTGACCCGTCCGGAACCCGCCG
>DATABW010000141.1:0-3540 GCA_036259375.1 Woeseiaceae bacterium | reverse complement strand
GGGGGGGTGCGCGGCGACTGCCGGTGCTGCAAGCACCGGCAGTTCGAATTCCTGGACGGAACGGCGGGTTCCAGCGCCACCAGCCTCTGCGGCCGCGATGCCGTGCAGCTCACGCACCGGCGCTCGGAGGCCCCGCTCGACATCGGCGCCGTGGCCGAGCGCCTGCGCCGGCACGGCAAGGTGATCGCGAACGAGTACCTGGTCCGTGCGCACATCATCGACAACGGCAAACCCGTCGAGCTGACGCTCTTCCCGGACGGCCGCGCGATCGTCAAGGGCACCGCGGAAGCAAGCGTGGCGCGCACGCTCTATGCGCGATACGTCGGATCCTGAGGGGCTTGACGGATAATCGGCGGCACCTGTCGATTACTGGCGCCGCCGGACGACCATCGGTAACCGGGTTTCGCTAAAGGAGAACAGCTGTGACTGCTATTCGGGTTCTGGTCGGCACGAGAAAGGGCGCGTTTATCCTCACCGCGGACGGCAAACGCGAAGACTGGTCGGTCAGCGGCCCGCACTTCGCCGGCTGGGAGATCTACCACGTGAAGGGCTCTCCCGCGGATCCGAACCGCCTCTACGCCTCTCAATCCAGCAGCTGGTTCGGCCAGGTTATCCAGCGCTCCAGCGACGGCGGCAAAACCTGGGAACAGCCCGCCTCCAGCGGCGATGCGGATACCTCCGGGGATTCGCCCGTCGAGCCCGGCGCGGGCGGCATGCCGAAAGGCGAGAGCAACAAGTTCGTCTACGACACGTCCCCCGAAACGGGGCGGCCGCTCACGACGCACCAGTGGTACGACGGCACGCAGCATCCGTGGGAGTTCGCGCGCGTCTGGCACCTCGAACCGTCGCTCACCGATCCGGACACCGTGTACGCGGGCGTGGAGGACGCAGCGTTGTTTCGCTCCACCGACGGCGGCCGCTCCTGGACCGAGCTCGCCGGGCTGCGGGGCCACGACTCCGGGCCGCGCTGGCAGCCGGGCGCCGGCGGCATGTGCCTGCACACGATCCTGCTCGACCGTGACAACCCGGACCGGATGTACACGGCCATTTCGGCGGCCGGCACGTTCCGGACGGACGACGGAGGGCAAAGCTGGCAGCCGATCAACCGCGGCCTGCACTCCCAGTTCATGCCGGATCCGACGGCCGAGGTCGGTCATTGCGTGCACCGCATCGCCATGCACCCGTCCCGACCCGACGTGCTCTACATGCAAAAGCATTGGGACATCATGCGCAGCGACGATTCGGGCGATTCCTGGGAGGAAGTCAGCGGCGACCTGCCCAGCGACTTCGGATTCCCGATTGACGTGCACGCCCATGAGCCGGAGACGATTTACGTCGTGCCCATCAAGAGCGACTCCGAACATTACCCGCCTGAGGGTAAGCTGCGCGTCTACCGCAGCCGGACCGGCGGTAACGAATGGGAGCCGCTGACGAAAGGCCTGCCGCAACGGGACTGCTACGTAAACGTCCTGCGAGATGCTATGGCGGTCGATTCCCTCGATCCCTGCGGCATCTACTTCGGGACGACCGGCGGCCAGGTCTACGCCTCGTCCGACAGCGGCGACCGGTGGACCCCGATCGTACGCGACCTCCCCGCTGTACTGTCCGTGGAGGTGCAGACGCTGCCATGATCCGGGTCGTGCTGCCGCAGCATCTCCGGACGCTGGCCAGGGTCGACGGCGAAGTGACGCTCGCAATCGAGGGCCCCGTCACCCCGAAAGCCATCCTCGATGCGCTGGAAACAGATTACCCGATGCTTTGTGGCACGATTCGCGACCACGTCACCGGACAGCGGCGGCCGCTGGTCCGGTTCTTCGCCTGCGCCGAGGACCTGTCGCACGAGCCCCCGGATACGCCGTTGCCGGAGGCCATTGCCTCGGGCGCGGAACCGTTCTACGTCGTAGGAGCGATTGCCGGCGGCTGATGTTGTCTGCAGGAGCCCGTCTCACGGGCGACCGGCCTCCAGGGTGGGGTTGCCCGTGAGGCGCCTACAATGCGCCCGTCAGGCCGCCGTCCACGGGCAGCACTACGCCCGTCACATAGCTCGCGGCTTTGGACGCAAGGAAGATCGCGGCACCGGCCATGTCCGCGGGTTCGCCGATGCGCTTCCGGGGGATCTGCTGGACGATGCGATCGCCGGCGGTTCGCAGGGTGTGCTCCATCATCTTGCTTTCAAACGGCCCGGGCGCGATGGCATTGACATTGATACAACGCGCCGCCAGGTGGGCGGCGAGAATGCGGGTCAGGTGGTGCAGGCCGGCTTTGCTCGCGCCGTAGGAGAAGGTCGGCATGGGCGTGACGTGCAGGCCGTCGACGGAGCCGATATTGATGACGCGCGCCGGGTTTTCAGGGGTAGCGGCCTTTTCGAGCATCGGCAACAGCCGCCGCGTCAGGAAGAAAGGTGACTTGAGGTTGATCGCCATCACCTTGTCCCAGCCGCTTTCCGGGAAGTCGTCGAGGGACTCGCCCCACACGGCCCCGGCATTGTTGACGAGGATGTCCAGTTGCTCTTCCCGCCCGGCCAGTTCGGCGCCCAGGTACTCGATGCCCGTCATCGAGGACAGGTCGGCAGGAATGGCGAGGCACTCGCCGTATTCCGACAGCCGCTCGGCGGTGGCGTCGCAGGCCTCCGCCTTGCGCGAGGAAATGTAGGTCCGCACGCCGCTGGCGACGAAACCAGCCGCAATCATCTCGCCGATGCCGCGCGATCCCCCGGTCACGAGAGCGATCCGGCCTTGCAGGTCGAAGAGATCTTTCATCACGCTTCCCCGGCTCGAAATGGGGCCGCGGCACTTGCTGCGGCCGTTCGGATCATACAAGACCGCTGCCGCCGCCGGGCCGACGCGAGGAGATTGCCACGCGGCGAAGTCGATGCAGGCGGCTCTGTTCGCCCCGAACCTAAGCGATGCGCCTGCAGAAATGGCGTCCCCAAGGGGATTCGAACCCCTGTTACCGCCGTGAAAGGGCGATGTCCTAGGCCTCTAGACGATGGGGACGCGGTTCGTATCGAGCGAACGACAGGACCGGTCGCGACGGGACGTTGGTGGAGCTAGGCGGGATCGAACCGCCGACCTCTTGCATGCCATGCAAGCGCTCTCCCAGCTGAGCTATAGCCCCGTGGAGGCGGGGACTTTACGTAGGCTTCCGAACCCTGTCAAGGCGGTGCAAATCAGGAGCTTGCGTCGCTCCGGCTCCGGATGAGCCCGATGGCCCGCTCGAGCCGCGCGAGGCTGCGGCTGCGGCCGACGAGGGCCAGCGTCACGTCCAGCGGGGGCGAAACCGGGCCACCCGTCACGGCCACGCGCAACGGCTGCCCGATTTTGCCGAGCTTCAGGCCGAAAGCGGCAGCGCAACTTTCGAGGGCCTGTGTGATCCGTTCTTCCGTCCATGCATCGAGGCTCCGTAAGCGTTCCAGGAGATTCTCGAGCGGCTCCAGCACGACCGGCCGCAGGTGCTTTTTCGCGGCGGCGCCGTCGATTTCGTCGAAGTCTTCGTAACAATAGCGGCAGCTTTCCGCCATTTGCACGAGCGTCTCTGCGC